>CANHIS010000031.1 GCA_947460255.1 Bacteroidota bacterium | reverse complement strand
TAAAATCTGCAAGAGATAGGTTAGGATCTCCTGCAGATTGATTATTTATTGTTACCAGTAAATTTCTTCGCCTTTATTGGTTTTCCAATTCTCTTTTAAAAACTCGGCGTCTTCTTCGTTTTTAGGTACTACAGAAAGCACTACATTCCCTTCTTTGATTCCTGTTTCGTAGAGTTTTGCTCTTGCTTCTGGAATTCCAGAACCTACGAATGCTCCAATGAGTCCGCCAGCTAAACCACCAGCACCAGCCCCGGCCAATCCTGCTGCCAATGGGCCTGCAATTAAGATTCCAAGTCCAGGAATCAATATGCTGGTTCCAAGCGCAGCAATAATGCCGAATATGGCGCCAATCGTGCCTCCAATGGCCGAACCTTTCCCTGCGTGTTCGGCTGCTTTGGTGCCAATTTCGGTTTGAGAAGTTTCATCGTCGTTATAATGTGTTTGGCGTGTATCGTTCGACATAACCAAGTTAATGTCTTCGGGTGTGTAGCCACGTGCATGAAGTGTATTGTATGCATTTTCGGTACTTTCACGATCGCGAAACATTCCCGTTAGCATTCTTTTGTTTGTTGTTCCTTTTACAGGAGCAGTGTCTAGATGATTTGAATTTTGCATAAAATTTAATTTAAATAAATGTGAATTTTTGAAAAGTAATTGGAGTGCTGAATTAATTGCATTGGCCCAGTAAAATGAAAATAATCACGAACACTGCCACTGTTCCAAAACAGCCAAGAATTGTAGTTCTTTTAAGTGATGAAACATGAAGAATGGTTTGAATAATTTTCTTTAACAAAGATTCTTTACAATGGTATATTTTATATTATACAACTTTGGTTAAATGATACATTATTCACACTTCTTCGTTATTTGATGTTTTAGGCTTGTTTTATAAAGACATTGCTGTAGCTTATTTGTAGCTAATTTTCTCCCTCTTTTTAATAAACAATAACTAATTATTTTTAATAATAATAGTGCCCAGAATCATTTAAATATATCCAAGCATTATTGCTTTTAATTCCATAAATAACTATCAATTTATTCAATGAATTTTCTCTAATTATTTTAGATGAAAAATGCTTTTTTGAAAATTCTAAGAATATCCCTTTGTATGTTTCTAATTAAATGTACTTTTAACTTGTCAAACTAACTCTCTCGTTCATGAAAATTAACCGCTACCTTTTAGCATTTATGCTGTTCACTTGGGCCGGCATTGCTTCATTGAAAGCTCAGTGCCCACAGAATTTCCTTCAATTACAACCACAAATGAATGGCCAGCAACTGCTGCTCGTTGCATACAATCAAGGTGGAGCAATGCCTATCGATCTTGTGGTTGATTTTGGCGATAACTCTGGCCCCGTTACAAATATGATGACTTCTGCCTTTACTTGGCAACACAGTTATCCGGCCCCAGGTACCTATAACCTTTGCGTAATTGGAACCGACAACAACGGATGTGTAGATTCAGTTTGTGTTCCTGTTTTCGCTCAACCGTGCTCTCAAAATCAGTTTTACGTTTTTGCTGAAGACTCGGTCGTAAACAATAGTGTATACATCTACCATTATGTAACAGGAGGTACACCGCCTTATAGTTTCACTACCACTAGTGAAAATCAAACAAGCACGGCAAGTCCAACTGCTTTCGATTATCCGAATGATGGAGCCCATTCCTATTGCACTTCAGTAACGGATGCAAATGGTTGCATTGCCTCATACTGCGATACGGTTTTTACCGGTTGTATTAATCAAGTTCCAACCACATTTTCTGCTACGCCAATTCAAACAAATAACGTTGTCAATTTTGTTGGAACTGCCCAAGGAAATATTGCGTCGTATGAATGGAATTTCGGAGATGGAAACACCGCTACAGGTCCAACCCAAAATCACCTTTTCAACCAATCAGGTTTTTACACAGTTTGTTTAACCGTTACCACCTTTGAAGGCTGCACTGGACAATATTGTCAGGTGGTTTATGCAGGTTGGAATTGTCAGCAAAATCCAATTGTTACCAACCTTACCTACCAAACTTCTGGAGATACGGTTATGGTATATCCTCAAACTACTGGAGGATGCGGAAGTAACACTTATCAATGGACATCCACTGGCGGCCAATACATGGGCGGCAACAATCCAGCTATGTTCTTCTTCCCCAATAATGGAACATTTCAAATTTATGCGGTAACCGCGGATGGCTGTGGTTGTTCTAACACAGCTAGCGTTTTTGTAACCCTAGGATGCAACCAACAAGCTGCATCAACTATCATTATGGGGGCTACTTCAGTCGCTACTACTTGCAATGCAAATTTCTACGACAGTGGCGGGTTAACAGGTAATTATCTGAACAATCAAACACAAACCCTCACAGTATATCCAGCAACGGCAGGCGGTCAGCTTTCGGTTACTTTCAATAGCTATTCGTTAGAAGACAACTACGATTATCTAACCATCTACAGTGGAACCAACATTAATTCTCCAATTTTAGCTACACTCAACGGAAACGCTACCGCTCCAGTAACTTACACTTCGGCAGCAGCCAATGGAGCATTAACTTTTAAATGGACTAGCGATTTAACTGTAATTGAAGCAGGTTGGAATGCTACAATTTCATGCAATGCCATCGATATTGTTTCTAACAATGTTGGAGGTACAGCACAAGCATTTTCAGTTCAATCTACTTTGAATGATATTGAAACATATGCTTGGACATTCGGTGGAGCAGGATCTTCAACACTGGCAAATCCGATCAATACATTCCCTGATGGCGGCAGCTACCAAGTTTGTGTCACTGTAACTACAACTGAGGGATGTACCTTTAGTACCTGTGAGTGGATCAACATTCCTTGCAACTTCCAAGTTCAGATGGAAACAACGGTAAATGCCAACATAATGCAAGTGGTGATTCCGAACATGAATCCGAATTATTACTACTCGTTATTCATTCCAAATGGCAACCAGTCTTGGATGCAAGTAACCAATGATACAATTAACTACACCTTTACAAATCCTGGTGTTTTCGATGTGTGTTTGTATGCTGATGGAAACTGTTTCGATTCAACTTGCACAACAGTAACAATTTCAGGCGAAGGTGTTGATACGCTTTCAGGAACGCTTTGGAATGATACCGATGGTGATGGATATTTTGATGATACCGAACTGCCGATATCAAACGGATATGTAAATGTATGTGCCGGAACTGATTCCTTGAATTGTCAATGGGCAATTACTGATGCCAATGGAAACTACACTGTATATGTGTTCGATGGTGTTTATACCATTACAGGCTACGTGAACCAGTCCTTTGCTGTACAAACCTTCCCGATCGGTGCACAAGGCTACACATACACAGCATCGGGTGGCGTAAATCAAGGCAATTTCAACTTTGGTTTCCAAAATCAAGCGGTTACTATCAGCGGAAATGCTTACAACGACCTCAATGGCAACGGAATGCGCGATCCGAACGAACCGGGCATGCCTAACAAATTGATTTATGTGGGCAACACTTGGACTTACACCAATGCCAATGGCGATTATTCCCTTCAATTGGTACCGGGAACTTATCTGATCACAATCTCTACATTGCCTTCAGGTTATGTGCTTACCGAGCCTACAATGAATCCTCCAGGTTACAATGTAATTGCAGCAACAGGTAACACCTACACAGGATATGATTTTGGTTATTATGCAGATCCAGATCTTCAGGATATGCGCGCTTCTATCTACAATATTTCAACAGTAACGCCAGGTTTCCCTGTGATGAATTCACTTTCTTACTGCAATCAAGGTGCAGTATCACAAAGTGGAACTTTCACACTTTACTGGGATCCTTTGTTGGCAATCAGTTCATCTAATGTATTCAATCCACAGCCAAGCGCATTCGATGCTGCAAACAACACCGCATCTTGGAATTTCAGCAATCTCGCCGCTGGCGGATGTTCATATATCAATTGGAACTCAACTGCACCGGTTTCATTAGCACTCGGAACGTCAATTACCAACTTGGTGATGGTTACGCCGTTGGATGATTACAATCCAATCAACAACATCGACACTACACATCAAACAGTTGTAGGATCTTGGGATCCAAACGACAAACGCGGAACGCCTTATGGTGAAGGTGAAGAAGGTAGCATTCTTCCAAACACTCGAATCACCTACACTGTAAGATTCCAAAACACCGGAACAGCTCCAGCAGTGAACGTGGTATTGGTTGATACCATTTCAACTGATTTCATCCTTGAAACACTTACGATGAATGGCTCGTCTGATCTTTATCAAATGACTGTGAATCCTCAAACACGTGTAATTCGTTGGGTGTTCAATGGCATTATGCTTCCTGATAGTACTTCCGACCCAATTGGAAGTATCGGATTTGTGAACTTCAGTATTTCACCTCAATTGAATCAACCTTCAGGTACAAGATTGGAGAATTTCTGCGATATCTATTTCGACTTCAACGAGCCTATTCGTACCAATACTTCGTTACATACAATTGATCTTCCAACAGGTATTGAATCAGATATCGAAACTTTAGTGAATGTGTATCCAAATCCATTTAATGGCACTACGCAGTTTGTTATCCATACTGCTAACCAGCAAGATGCAGATGTTACTATTCACAACGTGTTAGGTGCATCGATTGCGAAGTTCAATGCAGAACATGGCAAGCCAACGATGTTTGATGCTTCAGGCTTGTCATCGGGTGTTTACTTCTACACTGTAACAAGTGCAGGTAAGCAAACTACTGGTAAATTGATTGTGAGATAAACGAGATTTTTCTTTGCAAAAAAGGGCTGCCGATTTCGATTGGTGGCCCTTTTTGTTTTAGATCATTTCCATTTTCATTTCAACAAGATCAAATCCTTCAGCCCAAAAATCTGCAACGTGCCTCAAAGTTTTGAAGCCTTTGTTCTCATAGAATTTACTGGCAGTTTGAGATGTTCTAACCCAGAGTGTATGAATTTGAGGCATTCGCTTTATCACTTCAATGCGGTGGTTTAGCAACATACTTCCAAAACCTTTTGATTGAAAATCGGGATGCACCATGTCCCAGCTTAACCAAGCTTGATCGGCAGTTTCCTTGAAATTTATTCCTCCACAAGCCACTACCATTTCATGCACTTGAATGACGAAATAGTGTTCTCGCTCAAATTTTAAATAGTCCTCAAAGTCTTGAATTTCAGTTTCCGCAAAAGATGCAGGAACATGAAGCTTTATCAAATCGAGCAGTTGAGCAGTGTCTTTTTCTTCGAACGTGCGAATCTGCATTGCTCAGCTTCCCATTTCAACGATTCGATCGAATTCTTCCGACTTTAAAGGCATCACACTTAATCGTCCTTGACGGATGAGTCCGATATTGGCAAGCATCGGATCTTGCTTCATTTGAGCAAGTGATACAGGTTTCTTCAGTGCTTTATATGGTGCAAGATCCACCACTACCCACCTTGGATCATCGATGGTTGGATCGGGATAATGTTCTTTCAACACCTTTGCGATTCCGACCACTTCCATGCCTTCGTTGCTGTGGTAGTAAAGTACCAAGTCGCCTTTTTTCATGGCTTGCAGGTTGTTTCGCGCTTGGTAGTTTCGCACGCCATCCCAAAAGGTTTTACCGTCCTTCACAAATTGGTCCCAGGCGTATTTCACGGGTTCCGATTTTACCAACCAATAATTCATCAATGTATAATTTTGAAAACGAGTTCTTTCATGAGTTTCCCTGCATCATTATCGGCGGTGTTCCATCCTTTACTGCGCATATCGTATTCACGTAAATGGTGAATGATTTTGATCACTTTGGCAGGTGTGTAGTTCCGAGCCATAGCTTCGTATTCTCGCATGAAATACGGATTTACGCCCATTGCCTGCGCCATATTGGTGGTCTTGCCGGTGCTTTTTAACCAATGGAATTGTAGTGCCCGCATGAAAAAAGAGAGCAATGTTGGAAGTACCATCTGAATCGGTAAAACTTTTTCATGCTGCCCCATAAAGAATGCAATTTTATTGGCCTTCAGTATGTTTTTGGTTGCTAAAGCATTCTGTAATTCAAAAGCTGTATATTCTTTGCTTACACCAACAGATTCTTCAACGTCTCTTTCGGTGAACTCGTAGCCCGCCTGCCGATTGATCATCAACTTATCCGCTTCGTTGGTTACTTTATCCAGTTCATTTCCAAGAGATTCTGCGAGCAAGATAGCGGCTCTTGCATTGATTCGATAACCTCGTTTTTGAAAGTATCCAGCAGCCCATTCCGGGATTTTCTCATCCTTCATCTTGCTCGATTCCACCATTACATGTTCACTGGCGGCGTCGTAAAAAGATTTTTGCTTTTTCGGTGCTGGGGCTTTCTTCTCACCTGGTTGAAGAATAGCCACTGGTTTGGCTGCCTTTTCTTCATCGGTGCCTTCCGAGACGGCGCGTTTCGGCACTTTTACACCTCTGAAGAATAGGATAAGTATGGTATTAGGATTTGGCTTTTCTATGTATGGCACCATCCGTTGAAATACATCTGGGCCAGGGCGTTTCATCGCTTGTGCTTCCTTCACGATGGTAATTTGGTATTCTGCCATCATTGGGAAGCGTCGTGCTGCAACAACAACGTCTTCAGGACTCACATCGGCCCCATACAACACCGTGAAGTTGAATTCCTTCTCGTCAGGATTGAGGATATTCTCCTCCATGAATTTCACGAGCTGTTCGTTGTAATACGGCTCATCACCGTGAAACACGTAAACCGGAGCATATTTCCGGGCTTTGAGGTCTTTCAGAACGGCTTCAACTGTCATGGGTGCAAAGTAACCCTAAAATTCGTCTGATTGTGGAGGAAGTTGTCAACTTGGTTGTGAATATCGCTGTGAATTGGGTGTGAGAAACGTACATTAGCCATATGGAATTTCAAACAATTGAAACAGAAAGACTCACGTTGAGGTTAATCGATCCAATGGTTTTTCATTGGGCATTCAAGGAATTATCAGACAATGAAATTTCTTCACTTTTTCAATTTCAAGAAGAAGCCGAATTGCTAGCTGCAAAGGAGCGCTATGCAGCAGGAATTGAATCTTGGTGGTTCAAATTTGCATGGTTTCAAATTTTCCGATCTGCCGATATGAAATACTTGGGTTGGTGTGGTTTTCATACTATCGTGATAAATCATCAACGTGCTGAAATCGGATATGAATTATTGGCTGAAGAAGAGCGTAACAAAGGCTACATGGGTGAAGCATTGAAAGCAGTTCTGAGATTCGGATTTAGCGAATTAAATTTGAATCGAATTGAAGCGCTTACTAGTCCAACCAATGAAATTTCACAGAAGCTTCTCCATGCCAATGGATTTGTGCACGAGGGAGAATTGAGACGCCATTACAACAAAAACGGCGTGTTTGAGAATTCGGTGTTCTACGGATTATTAAAAGAAGAATATTAGAGAAGTAAATTTGTATTTATTTCACTTTTAATGAATCTTCCAAAATAACAACTTCATCAATCTTGTGATATCTCGCATAACCTTCGTTGTACCAGTGTTTCGGATCGTTCGTTAAATCACCGAAAAACATAGTATATGGTATTTTTGTAATTGGATTGAGTACAAGTTTTTTATGCGGAATTGTACGTTTATGCAAAGTGGTTTTATCTGCCCTTTCATTTAATTCATTTCTGAATTGGGATATTACTTTCATATCCGAAATAGCCCCCCGAAACCGGCTGCTGTAGCTTGCTTGCCAAATGAGTATAATTGAAAATAATCCTTGAATTAAAATCGGCTTTTGAATTTCTATTTTTAGTTTATTCAAGACAATTGGTGAAATTCCGATTGTCCATGTAGTAATGAATAAAAATACTACATCATGCAAGCGACCTGGAGGATTTGTCATTCCTGTTCCATAGAAAAAAGGGAAATAAATCAATGGAACGATCAAAATGCCAAGAAATGCGAAAAGCAATTTGATGGGATGAATTTTCAATTCTGGATTGACTTTAATGCTAATCCCAATGATAAATGCGACCAAAAGCAATGGTGTAGATCTGCTCCAATCGCGGATGACGAACCACATCGACGAAAAACTGTGTTGAATTGCAAACGGTAAATTCGCAACAGGATTTCCAGCTGTTTCGGTGAAGTATTCCATTCTATACCTGCTTCCCGGAGCAAGTAATTCAAGTGAAGCCGCTAGCAAGAAAATGCCAGCAGTTATCCAGAATTGCTTCGATTTCGGATTTTCAATTGGAAACAACAATACCAGTACAAATGCCATGATGAAAACATTTACTTCATTGGTTCCTCCAATTAAAAAAGGTAAAGTAAAATAAATGATTTTCAGGATTTTCGATTTTTCTTTTTTGAAATGTAAAACACTCCAAAGCGCAATCATGGCCAATCCTGGTTGGTAAGCAATCATGCCTGTGAACCAATAAATAATCTCGGAAGGGTAGGGCAGGTAGCAAAGCCAAAAAGCGCCAAGAATAACACCAATCGACCATGAATTTAAATTAACATGATAAATTCTTTGTATCACTTTGCTCACTTGGAAAGCAGTGAACCACATCATAGAAATTCCGAATAAACCTGAAATTGCTGGACCTATTTTTTCACCCAATTGCAGTGGGTTTAAGCAAAATGCCAGGAAATGAGAAACAAATCGCCCGCTCCAATTTAGGTAATAATGATACACTGCTTTAAATGGTCCAAAGCGTTGCAATAAATAATAATCGTAATAATCATCGCTGGCGGCCATGTTGTTCAAGGCAAGCCATACAAATGGTGCAGAAACGAAAATAGCTGCCGCAATCCAAAAGGATTTATTGAGGATTTCGGAGTATTTCATTTTCGGATTAAGCATCAAATCCAAACGCCGTTTAGCATCACTTTGTCAACCAATTGGGTTCCAAATGCATAAGGTAAAAATGCGATAGATGGAATTTCATGGCTCACAAATAAATTTGCTTTTTTTCCTTTTGAAATGCAGCCCAATTCTTGGTGCACATTCATTGCATAAGCCGAATTTATTGTTGCAGCATTGATAGCCTCTTCGGGCAGCATGCGAAGATTAACACAGGCTAAACTTAAAATAAATTGCATTCTTCCCGATGGCGATGACCCAGGATTGTAATCGCTTGCCAATGCTATAGGTAACCCGGCTTCAATCATTTCTCGGGCTGGTGGTTGTTTCAAGCGCAAGAAAAATGCAGTAGATGGCAACAGCGTAGGCATTGTGTTGCTGTTCAAGAGGACTTCCATTTCTTTCTCGCCAGTGTATTCAAGGTGATCAACACTTCGGGCATCGAATTTTACTCCTACTTGAATGCCGCCAGAATAATCGAGTTCGTTGGCATGAATCTTTGCTTGTAATCCATAATGTGCAGCCTTTTCGAGAATTTCGGCAGTTTCATCAACGGTGAAAAATCCTTTATCACAAAAAACATCTACAAAATCCGCTAAGCCTTCGCCAGCCAATTGAGGCAGCATCTCGTGTGTTACTTTATGGATAAATGCAGGTCGATTCTCTTTGTATTCCGCCGGCAAGGCGTGCGCACCAAGGAATGTTGCTTTTATAGTTAGCGGCGTGGTTTCTTTTAACCGACGAATCACGCGAAGCATTTTCAATTCATCTTCGGTACTTAATCCGTAACCACTTTTTATTTCTACAGCACCAGTGCCATATTGCATGATTTCATGCGCACGAACAAGCGCTTGGCGATACAATTCGTCTTCGGATGTTTGCTGAAGTCGCGCTGCAGAATTTAAAATCCCACCACCACGACGCGCAATTTCCTCGTAGCTCAAACCTTTGATTTTATCGACAAATTCGCTTTCACGGCTTCCTGCATAAACAATGTGAGTGTGTGAATCGCACCAAGAAGGAAAGACGAATCTTCCTTTGCAGTTGAAGGTTTCGTAGTTGCCATTCGGGCAATTTTCCATTTTGCCGTAATCGCTAATGATACCGTCTTTTACCAACAACCATGCATCTGAAATGCAAGGTAATTCGGCCATTTCGGAGCCTTTTAACGTAATAGGTGAGGATTCTCGAACTTGAATTAGTTGTCCAATATTTACCAGTAAAACCTCCATTGGTTATGTGAATTTTGTGCGAGTTTAGTTAAAAATGCTGATTCAATTGCCATCCTTTGATTGTTCAATAATTTCTGATGAAAAATCAAATTTTATTTAGTCTTTAATAGATACTTCACCGTGCGAAAATTTAAACTCTTGATTTGATTTATCCATGATAACGAGTTTCCCTTGATGGTCACATCTTACAATTTTTCCTTCAAAAACTTGGTCATTCGATTGCCAAAATTGCCATTCATCTTTTCTCCAAAGTGCCGCATCATATGCCTTTTCGATTTGATCAAACTTTCCAGATTTCAAACGTAAATACCAAGCTTCTAGGAAAGACGAGAGGGTTTTCAAAACATGATTTACATCGATTTCCACCCCCAATTCTACTTTTAGCGAAACTGGATTTCCAGCGCCCTTATCGAAGTTGTCTTGGTTCACGTTGAAGCCAATTCCTGCCAAGGTGCTGACAATATGTCCTGACTGAACCGTGTTTTCCACTAAAATTCCTGACAGCTTTTTGTTTTCCAATAAAATATCATTAGGCCACTTGATTCGAATAAAGCTTCCCGGAGAAAATGCATCAGCGGTATCATGCGCAGCCAATGCAATAGCTTTGTTAAGTAAAAATTGCTGGTCAATTTGAAGCCACGTTGGTTTAAGGATGTATGTGCACAAAAGATTTTCTTTAGGCGTACTTTGCCAGTGCCGTTCGCGTTGTCCGCGGCCACCAGATTGATAGTCTGCCGTAATCACAGTGCCTTCTATCGTGCCAACCTGACGCAGCATTTCAGCGGCATAATTGTTGGTTGAGACCGTTTCGTTCAAATGAATTTGCTTCTTGCCAATAAACAGAGTTTCCACACCGGCAGAAATACTAAATTTGCACGACATATCACTTATCAAACTGAATGAAAAAACAGGCAACAGTTCTTGCCAAGGACGAAAATCAATTGATGCTCGATAGCATCGTAAAAGGCATAGAGGAAAAAAAAGGCAGCAATATTCAAATCTTCGATCTTCGTGAGATTGGGCATGCAGTGTCTGATTATTTCGTGATTTGCAACGCAGATTCGGGCACTCAAGTTGATGCCATCGCATATTCTGTTGAGCATGAAGTTAAAGAGAATACAGGTCGCTCTCCTTGGAAAAGCGAAGGTTTCGAGAACAAAGAATGGATCTTAGTAGATTATTCAAATGTTGTTGTACATGTATTTCAAACACAAATTAGAGAATTTTATAAACTTGAACGTCTTTGGGCCGACGCCATAGTGAGAGTGATTTCAACCGACGTCGAATAAACCCAAACTTTCAGCGCCTTCGTTTGTTCTAATTCGAAGCGCATACAGCACACACAATGGCCAACCAACCAGAACAAAACAAAGCCGATGGCGCAAAGCCTGAAGCAAACAAACCTGGAAGAAAACTCTTCCCTACTTCCAATAAAGGTCGTTCAGGCGGTCCAGGAGGAAACAATTTCTACTGGATTTACGGAATCATTATTCTGCTTTTTATAGGCAGCTATTTTTACAATACTGGATCTTCTTCTCGAGACATTACGACTGAAAAATTCAGCGAAATGCTCACAAACGGCGATGTAAAAGACATTACCGTAGTGAACAGAGAATTTGCAGAAATCACGATACGTAAGGAAAAGCTTTCAGATCCAAAGTACCGCGACCTGAAATCGCCTTCTATGTCCTCGTCTGCCGAAAAAGGGCCGCACTATATTTATACAATCGGATCAATCGAAGAATTGAACAAGCAAATTGAAGCTTCTCAATTGGACGTTACAGATCCGAAAATGAAGGTGAAGCCAAACTATACATCCCGAAAAAATTGGGGTGGAGAGGTAATTTCTTGGGTGATTTTGTTGGGAGTTGTATTCCTCTTTTGGATGTTACTCATTCGCCGAATGGGCGGTGGCGGCGGTGGCGGTCAAATTTTCAACATCGGAAAAAGCCGAGCACAGCTTTTCGATAAAGACACTTCAGTTTCAATCACCTTCGACAACGTTGCAGGTTTGGATGAAGCCAAGGTGGAAATTAAAGAGATTGTCGATTTTCTTAAGAATCCTAAAAAATACACCACTCTTGGAGGTAAAATTCCTCGTGGTGCTTTATTGGTTGGCCCTCCGGGGACAGGTAAAACACTTCTTGCCAAAGCTGTTGCAGGTGAAGCACAAGTGCCATTTTTCTCCCTTTCAGGTTCCGATTTTGTGGAAATGTTTGTGGGTGTTGGAGCTTCAAGAGTGCGTGACCTTTTTAAGCAAGCCAAGGAAAAAGCACCTGCGATCATCTTTATTGATGAAATTGATGCGATAGGCCGAGCACGTGGAAAAAATCCAATGGCAGGAGCTAACGATGAGCGTGAAAACACACTTAATCAGTTGCTTACAGAGATGGATGGCTTCGGGACAAACAGTGGTGTAATTATCCTCGCCGCAACAAACCGTGCCGATATTCTCGACAGAGCATTGCTTCGCCCAGGTCGTTTCGACCGTCAGATTTACGTAGAACTGCCAGATTTGAATGGCCGTAAGGAAATTTTCAAAGTGCATTTGAAGCCAATTAAAACTGACGAAAGTTTGGATATCGAGTTCTTGTCTCGTCAAACTCCAGGTTTTTCAGGTGCAGATATTGCAAATGTGTGTAACGAAGCGGCGCTAATTGCCGCACGTAAAAACAAGGATTTTGTAGGGAAACAAGACTTCCTTGATGCGGTTGATAGAATTATCGGAGGATTAGAGAAAAAGAACAAGATCATTTCTCAGCACGAAAAAGAAGTAATAGCATACCACGAAGCTGGTCACGCCACCACAAGTTGGTTGTTGGAACATGCTTCTCCATTGGTAAAGGTTACAATCGTTCCTCGTGGACAATCGTTAGGAGCTGCGTGGTATCTACCCGAAGAGCGTCAGATCACTACGTTTGAGCAAATGCTCGACGAAATGTGCGCAGCCTTGGGTGGCCGTGTTGCTGAAGACATCATCTTTGGAAAAGTTTCTACTGGTGCACTGAGCGATCTTGAAAAAATCACCAAGCAAGCTTATGCGATCGTTACCATTTACGGATTGAACGAGCGAATCGGTAATATTAGTTATTACGATTCTACCGGTCAGTCAGAATATACGTTTGGCAAGCCATACAGCGAAAAAACTGCTGAGGCCATCGACGAAGAAGTGAAGAAACTTGTTGACATGGCTTATGCCCGTACGAAAGTGATTCTTTCGGAAAATAAAGACAAGCTTACCAAATTGGCTACCAAGCTATTGGAGCGAGAAGTGATCTTCAGGGAAGATTTGGAAGATATCTTTGGCAAGCGCCCTTTCGACAAAGACCAAGATGGAAATTTCACCGCTGGTGAGATGTCGAAAGCTTTTAAAGAAGACAAACAACATCGTGATGATCAGGCTGTTATCGAAGAAGCTGCTGCAACTGCTGAAGCCACTGAAAAGGCTGAAGCTGCTAAAGCTGTTGCTTCCGCTGAAAATAAAGAAGCCGATCCATCTTAATTCATCATTAACGCCACAAAACCATGGAGATTAATTGGAAATTAATTCTTTCTGACTCAGATAGTCACCACGTTCGTTTGATGCAATCCGTGCTTGAAACGGAAGGCCTCCAAACAAGCATGATTGACCATTCAGACTCAGCATTTCCTTCAACTGCTGAATCTGAGCTATTCGTGCTTGAAGAAGAATTCGAGAAGGCATCCGACATTCTTGCTGCTAATCAGTAATTTACCACGTTGCGTACAAGGATAATCACCGGATTCCTATTTGGAATCATACTCATTGGCGGCATCCTGCTTTCTGAGTACAGTTTTGTTGCATTATTGCTAGGTGTACTTCTAATTGGTCAGTACGAACTGCTCAAACTTTTGGCGACAACTGCAATTTCGGCAAAGCCTAATAAATTTTTATCATACCTCCTGAGCCTCACGGTTTTTGGAGGTTTTATTTTTTTTTCAGTACTTGATTCTGCACTAGGCATAAGTTCAATTCATTATTATATTTATTTCTCAATCATCATTTTGTTGATCACAGCGATCATGGTGGTAGAGTTATTTAATGCAAGTAATAAAGCAGCTGAAAACATTGTTTTTTCACTGTTTGGATCTGTTTATTTGTCGATTCCATTAGGTTTTCTGGTGTTGATCGCGATGTTTCCTGACAATGGATTTCACCCTTGGACAGTGCTTTTCTTTTTCTTTTTTATGTGGTCTTCCGACACTGGTGCCTATTTCACTGGTAGGTTCTTTGGAAAGACCAAACTTCTTGAAAGGTTGTCGCCCAAGAAAACGGTGGAAGGCTTTATTGGCGGAATGATTGTTTCTGCATTGATGGGAGTTGCAGCTTGGTATGTTTTGGGGATGATTCCTTTGTGGACGTGGGTTTCATTGGGTGCATTGATGGCATTTACCGGAACGGCTGGAGACCTGTTTGAATCTATGTTGAAGCGACAATCTGGAATTAAAGATTCTGGGAATTTGCTTCCTGGACACGGCGGAATTTTAGATCGATTTGATTCTACATTCCTTTCTGCGCCATTGTTTTGGATGTTATTGAAGTTATCAGAATTTATTTAAAAACGCCTCATCCAGTTATGAAGGCAATTGAATCGTAAAAATATACGGTTCATCGGAAAGCGATTAATTACATGGTGTTGATGTTTCACTTTTGTGGCGTAATCTTCATCATATGACACCACAGTATTTAAGAATCCGAATCATTGCGTTGATTATGTTTTTTGTAAGCACAACAGATGCACAAACAATGGTTCAAACTATCCGCGGTAGCGTGGCGGAAAAAGGAACACAAATGCCTATTCCGGGCGCGGCAGTAATTCTAGAAGGAAGTTCGCCATTGATTGGCACCACCACAGATTTAGATGGTAAGTTTAGATTGGCAGGCGTTCCAGTTGGTCGGCCTTCTATCCGAATTTCAATGGTTGGATACGATGCTATTAAGCTGAGCAACATCGTTTTATCGTCGTCGAAGGAAATTGTGCTTAACATTGAAATGGAGCCGCAAATCATTATTGGAAATGAAGTGGAGATTGTTGCAAAGCTCGATAAAGACAAGCCACTCAATGAATTGTCGGTAGTTAGTTCTAGAACATTTTCAGTAGATGAAGCGCAGCGTTATGCGGGAAGTTTTGGAGATCCTGCGCGCTTGGTGACGAGTTTTGCTGGTGTGGTTGCTGGAAATGACCAACGTAACGATATTGTTGTGCGCGGAAATTCTCCTTTAGGTATTTTATGGCGTTTGGAAGGCATCGATATTCCAAGTCCGAACCATTTTTCAGGTTCAGGAACATCAGGTGGTGCGGTATCGGCATTGAATACAAATTTATTGGCCAATAGCGACTTCAGTTCTGGTGCTTTTGCTGCAGAATATGGAAATGCCACATCTGGTGCTTTTGATGTGAGAATGCGCAAAGGCAACAACGAAAAACATGAATTTACTGGTCAAATTAGTTTCAACGGTTTTGAATTTGGGGCTGAAGGACCATTAGGAAAAAAAGGCAAGGCTTCATATATGGCGTCTTACCGTTATTCTACATTGGGAGCATTTGATGCTGTAGGCATTGAGTTTGTAAAAGGTGGAGTTCCGAAATACCAAGATTTAAATTTCAAATTTAATTTTCCCCACAAAAAAGGAAACACATCGATTTTTGGAATTTTGGGTACAAGTGATATTTTCTTCCCTGGTGAATCGGATAGTTTAATTTGGGTGGATTCTCCAGACGATCAACAGGATTTAAGAAATGGATCGGATATCGGTGTTTTTGGTTTGAATCATTTAAGATTTTTGAATTCTAATAATTCACTCAAAATCACTATTGCAGGAACAGGCAATAGATTTCGAACACAAGTTGATTCGATTTCTCCTAATTACATTAGAGTTGAGGATTTTAAGTCGGCCATCACGGAGAATAAAATTTTGTTAAATGCGGTATTAAATTCAAAGTTAAATCAACGATTTTTTCTTAGAAGCGGAATCATTGCCAGTAGATTGTTTTATGAAAATGATGTACGTCTTTTCAATCCAGCATTGGGGAAAGCAGAATCGTTAATCAATTTTAATGGAAATGGCGATTTATTGCAAGCCTTCAGTCAACTGCAAATAAAAGCCTCAGAAAAATGGACATTTAATATTGGAGCACATGGTGTTTATTTCTCAATTAATGACAAGTTGAGTTTAGAGCCAAGAGCTTCTGTGAAATTTCAGGCAACATCAAACCAGTCGATTAGTTTGGGTTATGGCCGCCACAGCAGGGTATTACCGATTAATATCTATTTGCGTGAAACTCTAAATGCTGACGGATCAGTTACAAAAACAAATGAGGATTTAGAATTCTTAATGGCCGATCATTTGGTTTTAGGTTATGATTGGTTGATTAATGAGAATTTGAGATTAAAGTCGGAGGTATATTATCAAGAATTAAGTAAAATTGGTGTGCAATCAGCAAGAGCATCATCATTATCGATTGTAAATTTTGGTTCTGATTTCGGTGATGTTATAGGACCAGATAGCTTGGTTGGAAAAGGCACAGGTAGAAATGTAGGTTTGGAATTAACCTTGGAGAAATTTTTTAGTAAGAACTACTATTTCTTGCTTACAGGAAGTATTTATGATAGTAAATACAAAGGTTCCGATGGAATAGAACGCAATACTGCATTTAACAATCGATATGCATTGAATTTGCTTGCTGGAAAGGAAATTCCTGTTGGTAAAGAAAAGCAAAATGCGATAATCTTAAGTTTCAGAACGGTGGCTACGGGTGGTATGTGGACGAGCCCAATTAATCTGGATGCTTCAAAATTGGCTGGCACAGAAGTACGAGACGATATCAATGCCAACACTCAGCAATTGAAAGACTATTTAAGAACCGACATTCGGATTGGATTTAGAAGAAACAAAAAACGATTTTCGGAGGAATATGGCTTTGACATTCAGAATATATTCAATCGACAGAATGTTTTCAGTGAGCGATTTAACCCATTAACCGGCAATATTACAAGCAATAACCAAGTTGGATTCTTCCCAATGGCATTGTACCGAATTACCTTTTAATGAAGATTGTGCAATCAATTGTGATCATTCGAAAATGAATGGATTGAATTTACATGAATGGAGTATCATGAATTTTTCCTTAATGCATTGAATGGTCAAGTTCTTATTATTCGAGCTATGAATTTAAAGGTTGAACAGAAAAAATGATTTTATTTAAAAATTGCCTTTGCAAAATCAAATTTTATTTCTTTGGGAAAACCCAATGATCCCCTTCCCAAGGGGCAATCTAAACGTTTTTTAATGAACCTAAAAGTTTTAACCGGATATAGCCGTTTCATTTCGGCTATTCTATTTTCAAGAAAGTCTGTATTTCTCATGAGTACTATATTTGCAATGAAGTTTGAGTTTACGCGAAGTACAGATTATAGCAGAAGTGTAAAAATGATTCTTCATGCACCTACAAAATTGGAATTTACATGAAAACGGTGCATAAGTTTATTTGGAAATTATTGGAATATTTTGTGGGAAACTTCCAAAGCCCCCTTCCCGGCGGCAATGTATATTCTGAAATTATAGGACGCAAATCGTAGCCGTGTATAATCGTTTATAACCGTTTCAATAGGGTCAGGACTTTTTCAATAACTTGAATATCAATTAATAAAATCAGCTTAACGTTTCTAAATATAATATTCATCATGGAAACAACGCAAGTATTTCTCATTCTTCATATCGCTGGAGGAATGTTAGGTTTAATCTCTGGCTTTCTGAATTCAGTAAACCCAAAAGGTACAAGCAAGCACCGTTTTATTGGGAAAATTTATGTAACAGCCATGTTCTGTGCTACATTATCGGGAGTTTTATTGGCATTTTTAAAAGACAATCAATTTTTGTTTTTAATTGGAGTATTTAGTTTTTATCTCTGCTTTTCTGGTTGGAGAGTATTAAAATATCAAGAAACCAATTCATATAGTGTTCATGTTTTAGATTATACTATCGCTTTGATTACTGTCGTATTTTCTGTTTTTATGGTAGTTTCTGGTGTGAATTTCAAACCAAATGGAGCCATTAATTTTAATCCAGTTCTGGTCATTTTCGGTCTAGGTGGCTTGTTCATTTCGATAGCCGATTTATGGAAGTTTTACAATGCCTCAAGAGTTGGCTCTGTTCGATTTACTTGGCTCTATACCCACGTTGGGAGAATGGGAGGGTCATACATTTCTGCTGTAACAGCTTTCATTGTTGTGAATGTTGATTTTTTGCCACCTTTGGTCCTGTGGTTGGGGCCAAGTTTAATTGGTACTATATTTATCTCGTCATCCATTAGACGTTTAAAAATCAAGCACAAAGCGATTAACCTTTAATAATCAGCAAATGAAGGGAATTTTTCGAACAGGTAAATATTCAATATTCTTCGACATGCTGATTATGCTTGCAGTCGGACTAGTAATAATTGTTTTTTACACGACAATAAATTACCTTTCTGGAAGAAACACTACTGAATATTCTGCTGATGCGGCATTTTCGATATTGATCACCTTCATTTTGTATTTCCTTTTTCGCAGGATGTTTGGGTTTCTCAATGATAAATTCCCCTGGAAAGAATCGATTAAAAAACGATTAATGATTGAAGTACCATTGATTTTAATTATTTCAATTGGTGCTATGCTGTTTTTTACATTGTTTTGGAATCAGATACATAACAAGGAAACCTCCAATGCGATTTTATTTATGAATTGCACCATTTCATTTTTGGTTTCTGTGATCATCAACTTATTTACTGAAGGTTCAACAATTTTTAAATTGTATAAAGAAACTGCAGTAAGTACAGAGATTTTGAAAAGGAAAACACTCGAATCGCATTTTGAAACATTAAAAAGTCAAGTAGCGCCGCATTTTTTATTTAACAGTTTAAACACACTGATAGCTTTAATTGATGAAAATCCGAAGACAGCAAAAGATTTTGTTCAACATCTTGCCAATTACTATCGTTATTCGATGCAAGTTAATGCAAATGAAACCGTTGATTTGGAAACAGAATTGAATTTAGTTAGGAACTATATTTTTCTACTTACAAGCAGATTTGGTGATAACTTGAAAGTTGAATTTCCCGTTTATTCAGCTAGTTACAACAAGCATATTGTACCATTGGCTATTCAGTTATTGATTGAAAATTCGGTCAAGCATAATATTATTTCATCGTCTAAACCGCTCACTGTTTCAATAATCATAGAAGATAAATATTTAATTGTTCGAAACAATCTGCAGAAAAAGGATGCTTCCGAAATTTCTAACCGCTTAGGACTTGATAACATCCGAAACAGATATGCCATTGTGTGCAATCAATCAATTGAGGTTGTTGAATCTGATGCTTATTTTCAAGTTAAATTACCACTCTTAAATATATAACAATGCACTTATTGATCGTTGAAGATGAGCCACTGGCAGCAAAGCGTTTGGTTGCGCTTATTTCTGAACAGAAAATACGGGCAACGAAGATCACTTTTTGCGACAGTGTTGAATCAACAGTTAAATTTTTACAAGATTCAGATTTACCTGATTTGATTTTTATGGATATTGAACTTGCTGATGGCCGCAGTTTTAGTATCTTCAATCAAGTGGAAGTTAAATGTCCTGTAATCTTTACAACGGCTTATGATGAACATGCATTAGAAGCTTTTAAAGTGAATTCTATTGATTATTTACTGAAACCTATTGATCCAATTGAACTCTCTCGTGCATTAAATAAATGGAGAAATCTTTCTGCTTCTAAGAATGCTGCTTCTGAAATGGAGAAGTTAAATCAATTAATTAGCGGATTGAAAATTGCGCAAGAATTTAGAGCGAGAATTTTAGTAAATAAATCAGATAGTTTAATTCCGCTCGACGTTAATGATGTGGCGTGGTTTTATGCTGAAGATAAATTAAATTATCTAGGTACATTTCAAAAAGAATCCTATATCGTGAATCAAACCCTTGATGAACTTTCTAGTGAGCTAAATCCCAATGCTTTTCATCGGGCAAACAGATCATTTATCGTAAATCGAAAATCAATCATTAAAGCAAGCTTTCATTTTAATGGGAAATTGAAATTGCATTTACATCCAGACCCTGAAATTGAAGTATATGTGAGCAGAGAAAGGGCTCCTGCATTTAAAACTTGGCTTGGTGCTTAGCTGTGGCTTGGACGCTTTGACGGAAAGTTTAGTTTTGCACTTTCAAGTTCAAGCTCTTGTTGTATAAATTTCTTCACTTCATTGTTGGTTTCTGGATGCGGGTGCATTTCAGAAGAATTTTCGTAAAAACGATTGCTAATGTTCCTCGTAAAGGTCCAGCATTGCTTTCGTGCAATCATCCCAATTCGTTTTTAGATGCAATAGTTGTGTCGCTTATCTTAAAGCGTGATGTCCATTTTCTAGCACGCTCTGATGTATTTAGAAAACCATGGGCAAATTATCTGCTCCGAAAGTTAAACATGATTCCAATTTATCGTTTGCAAGAAGGCGTTGGGAATTTGGATCGTAACAACGAAACGTTTCGAATCTGTTCCGAAATTCTGAGCAGGGGAGGGCTATTGCTCATTTTCACAGAAGGCAATTGTGTAGTCGAGAAGCGTTTGCGCACCCTGAAAAAAGGAACAGCCAGAATTTGGTTTGGCGCCATGGAAGCTAACCAATGGAAACTCGAAATTCCTATCATTCCTATAGGGATCAATTACTCGCATCCTTTCGATTTTCGCTCAGAACTGATGGTATGTTTTGGAAAAGGCTTACAATTTTCGGATCTCAAAGATCATTGGTATAATGATAATCCATTGGCAATTAGATTGTTCAACGAGCGACTTACTGCTGGCTTGGAAAATGAAATGTTGATTATCCCGGACCCAAAATTCGATCACGGAACTGAAGTGCTTCTTGATTTGAAACGCAGCTTGCATAAATATCCAATGTTTCAAACCTATTTCTTTGAATCTAATCGATTCGATCAAGAAGATAAGTTTTTGAATGATTTATTTAAGGATAATGATCATCAAGCCATCATCGAAGAGGCCAGCAGGACGGGCATTGCCATCAAGAAGGCTGGGTTTCGTCCAGGGACTTTTTCCAAAGAAATTTCATTCTGGAATACAGTTTTGCTTAGTATTGGTTTTTTACCTGCCTGCATTTCCTTGCTGATTAATATTTTCCCAATTTGGCTTACCAATAAGGCTTTAGCGGCCACCAAGAAGGACCCAAAATTCAGAGCTTCAGTGATGCTTGGTGCTTCTTCAATTGTGTCGTACTTAATCTATTTGCTGATTTCCTTAGGCTTAATGTTCGTTTCTTGGAAGTTCATTTTTTGCTTGTTTGTTTTCCCTTGGTTAACAGTTTTAACGACTGTTTGGTGGGAGCAACTTCAACTTCGACGGGCGCGAATTCAAGAACATCTATGGTATAAAAAATCTCCAGACCTCATGATGAAGCTGGAGATGACTCGTGAAAACTTATTGATGCAATCTGGTGCTATTAATCTTTCACCCGCTGAAGGCGCATAGCTCCTAACATCCAATTCGGTAAAGGTTTCGCTGGATTTCGCTTACGTAAATCCAAGTACCAATTGATCTTTTTCAAGATTGGCAAACGATGTGTCTGCACAAATTCGATTAGCGTGCCATCTGGATCTTCGGTGTACGAAAAATGACCTGCAGCCTCACCCATATCGAAACTGTTTGCGCTGTCGACTGTAAATGGATGACCTTTGGTTTCGCAATTTTTCTTCAACGCTTGCATGTCGTTTACATCGAAACAGATATGGATAAATCCTTGATCGCCCCAAAATCTTCCTCCGTAGATCTTTTTCGCTTCATCATCAAGCAATTGCACAAGCTCAACTTCCGCCATTCCCAATAAATTGCTGAAAGCTCCTCCTGGTTTTTCGCTTGGTTGAAGCAATACACGCCTACAATTCATCCCATTAAATTCGGTGAGTCTCGATGAATGATCCGCGGCAACGCGACCAAATCCTAGTACTTCAGCATAAAATTTCTTTGCCTTTTCCATGTCGCTCACTCCAATTTGAACGCCCTGAACTCCACCATTTGTGTGCGCTCCACTTCCAAACCATGTTAATCCTCTAGTAAACGTAAATCTATTACCATCTGGATCTTCCAAGAAAAATCGCTCGCCGTAAATTGGATCAGGAAGTAATTCCGAAGGCTGCAATCCACGGTGGATGAAAAATTCTCTCGCTCTTGCAACATTTCTACATTTCATCATCACACCGAAAATGCCTAAATCGCCTGGCTTCACCTTGAAATCTGGTTTTTGCGGAGGTCGATCGGTAAACTGCCAAATCTCAAATCCACCACCACCTTGCATGTTCAAAGCTAAAATGGCATACCGCTTCCGGGCCTCGTTTCCCGTGTAACGGACCATCAGCTCGGCTGTAGACGCATCTTTAAAAACAGGAACATCCATCCCGAACATTTTGCGGTACCAGATCCAACTGGCTTCAGCATCAGAACATCCGATTCCAACTTGTTGAATTCCGCTGAGGAGCGATAGTTTTGAACTCATGTTGCTTTCACTTTTTTAATGAGCCAGTAAAATACCGGCGGACAATATCTTCTTAAGTACACTGGCAGCAATTCCATTTTACCGGTAAGCACTTCGTATTTTTTGTTTTGAATGGCATTGTCAATCACACGAGCACAATGTTCGGCAGTGATTCCGTTTCGTTGCCCATCATCTAGTTGATTGTGAGCACTTCCATCGCCCTTTACAGCGTTTAGTGAGATCTTTGTGAGCACTCTTCCAGGGCAAATCAAGGTAACATACACAGGCACGTCTTTTAGTTCCAATCGAAGCGCCTCGAAATATCCATGCAACGCATGTTTTGCTGCTGCATAGGTGCTTCGAAGTGAAAATCCGAACTTTCCTGCAATGCTCGATACGACTACGATATGGCCATTTTTTCGGGCCACGAAATGTGGAAGAAGTGCTTTCGTTAAGGCAACTGGAGCGAAATAATTAATCTCCATCAATTTACGCTCAACCTCGGTGGAAGTTTCCATGGCGGGCGACCGCTGACTCACACCTGCGTTGTTCACCAGAACGTCGATTTTACCGAAAAATCCAATGGCTCGTTGCACGATCGATGGAAACTGATCGATTTCAGTGAGCTCAAAAGGCAGGATTTCAACCTGGATTTCTGGAGAGATCTGAGCCTTCAATTGTGCTAAACTTTCGAGGTTTCGACCACTGATAATTAGTGAATTACCTCTTTTTGCAAGCTGCTTTGCCAATGCTTCTCCAATACCGGATGATGCCCCGGTGATCCAGTAAACCTTAGGTAGCTGATCCATCGCCGGCAAGTTAATCAAAGGGTTTCAATTTTTTCGGTAGAGATGCAACGTTGCATGAAACTTCTGCATTTTGTATCAAACAATTGGTCGCAATCTGCTATTATTGGAAAATGAAACAAAAAATGAGAAAAGGTCAAGTGAATTATCTGAAATCCGCATTATTTTTAGTCCTATCCACCTTATCATCAATTATTTTAAATGCACAAACCGACGATCAATTTTGGTTTGTTGCGCCAGAAGTTACCTCAAATCATGGCGACAATCCAGTCGTTTTTCGAGTAAGCGCTTTTTCTGAGGATGCCGACATTACTGTTTCTCAACCTGCAAATCCCAATTTCACACCAATTAGCCTCACGGTTGCAGCAGGATCAACAGAAACAATAGATTTAACTACTTTTCAAAATCTCATCGAAAATCAACCTGCAAATCAGGCTCTTAACAAGGGCTTGTTGCTCGAATCTTCAGTGTCTGTAACTGCTTATTATGAAGTGAACAATTTTGTAAACCCTGAAATTTTTGCATTAAAAGGTAAAAATGCATTAGGGCAAACATTTTACACGCCATTTCCAACCGACTACAATAATGGAGCTTACACTCCACTTGCTATTAGCGGGTTCGATATCGTTGCTACTGAAGACAACACACAAATCACAATCACTCCAACTGCCGATTTGGTAACGCATCCAGCTGGTGTACCGTTTACAATTTCGCTCAACCGCGGACAAACATATTCTTGCATATCGACCTCCACAAATGCCGCCACTAGACCTGTAGGAACATCTGTTACCTCCAATAAACCCATTGCAATTACTTTAAAAGATGATTCTGGCGCTCTAGGAGGTTGCCGCGATCTAATGGGAGATCAATTGGTTCCAACAGGAGTAATTGGAACCGAGTATATCGTAATGAAGGGTTTTCTTAACAGCAACGAAAGGGCTTATGTGCTTGCAATAGAGAATAATACAGAGGTTTTTTTAGATGGAAATGCAACACCGGTCGCTACCTTAAACATTGGTCAGCAATTTCCAATCGACATTGTGAATCCCACACATTACATCACATCTTCAGCGCCAGTGTATGTTCTGCATGCTTCTGGCTTCGGTTGTGAATTAGGAAGCGCAATTTTACCGTCAATTCAATGTACTGGATCTTCCTCAGTTTTCTTTACAAGATCTACAAATGAGTTCTTTGGACTTAATATCATGGTTCGGCCTGGCTCTGAAGGAAGTTTTCTGCTCAATGGTTCAACAACGTTAGTTCCTGCATCCGCATTCACTGTGGTTCCAGGTTCATCCGGAGAATGGATGACTGCACAACTATCTTTCAATGAAGCGCAAATTCCTGTGGGCACTACCTCATCCTTAATTAATATCGCCACAAATTCCGAATTGTTTCACCTTGGCATTATCAATGGAGGAAATTCAACAGGCTGCAGATACGGTTACTTTTCAGATTTTTCGAGTACTTATCTCGGTGAAAATCAAACAGTTTGTATTAACGATTCACTGTTGCTCGATGGCGGTGAAGGAAAAGATTCTTACCTCTGGAGCACAGGTGATACAATTCAGCAGATTTACGTCTACGATCCCGGTGAATACTGGGTTGTAACTATTAAAGATGGATGCGAGAGTAGCGATACCGTGAATGTTGTGCAAGATGATCCTGCAATCGACCTTGGTGACAATGTAGTTGCTTGTGGATCAGCGAATTTGGTGCTTAATCCAGGTCCAGGTTTTGTTGATTTCCTGTGGAACACAAATGCAACTTCATCCACACTAAACGTCACATCACCAGGCACTTATTGGATCGAAGCATTTACCTCTGCAGGTTGTCGAGCTCGCGATACTGTGAATGTTACGTTCAACGAAATTCCACCTATTCTCAACGTGCAATTTGTATCTCCTGTGTGTGAAGGCGCTCCGCTCACGTTGTCGGCAATCGATGCAATAGGTACAATTTCTTGGAATGGTCCATCAAATTTTACCTCCTCAAATGATCAGGTTTTGTTTACCGATGTTGCACTTAATCAGGCCGGTAACTATTCGGTAGTGCAATCGGTGAATGGATGCGATAGTCCGCCTGCACAATTTAATATTGTGGTAAATGAAAGTTCATCGGTATCAATTTCTGGTGATACGTTAATTTGTGAAGGCGAAATTTCAACGCTAACCGCGGAAGGGGAGTTTTCCGGCATCACTTGGTCGAACGGAAGTACCACCGAAAGCATCGAAGTTGGTCCAGGTACATGGACGGTTTCCTCAAATTCTGCTGAAGGATGCGGAGATACAGCAACCGTAGTAGTGCTTCTGGCAGAACCCGAAGCTTTGTTCACAGCTGATCCTGGAAATACGATTCTTAAAGGTAATTCAGTGGATTTATCCGATTCATCATTCGTTTTCCCTGGAACCAATCAAGTAATTTATTCATGGGATTTTGGCGATGGAAATGCAGCGTTAGGCCCTCAACAAACCTACACCTATGCCGACACTGGAACCTACAACGTAACTTACGTAGTTACCAATTCTGAAGGCTGTTTAGACACTTTGATTTCCGAGCTCAAAGTGATTGGTGATGTGATTGTTCCAAACGTTTTTTCACCCAATGGAGATGGTAAAAACGACTTTTTTGTGATCGGAAATTTGGAAGCTTTCAAGAATCCTGCAATCTGGATTTATAACCGCTGGGGCAAACTGCTTTACAGTTCAGATAATTACCAAAACAATTGGGATGGCGAGGAGAATCCTGATGGAACATATTTCTTCGTTTTATTACTTAACGATCCTGAAAAGGAATACAAAGGCACTGTCTTCATTACACGTTAAATCTGGTGAATTTCATCGTTCAGAATTTTTTTGCTTACCTGTACTGAACTCAGGCTTCCTTGATTACTTTAGAAACTTGAAATCAAAGCAGTTCAGCATGCAAAAACTTTACAGAATTGTAGTTTTACTTTGTTGCCTTTTGTGTACAGAAGTATTAGAGGCTCAAACCATTACAGGTTCTGTGGTTGATACCAAAACAGGTGAACCACTTATTGGTGCAACGGTTGTGATCGTTGGTAAAAACACCGGTACTACGGTAGATGTGAACGGAAAATTCGTGCTCAACAATGTGGGTACTTTCCCTGTGAATCTCAAGATTTCTTACTTGGGATACGAGCCATTCGAGTACAAAGTGAACGCTGCCGATCAAAAAGTGAAGATTGCAATGAAGGAATCTGAAACTGTTTTAAAGATTCAGGAAATTTCCGACATACGAATTACCGAAAAGCAAAGAGAATCGCCATTAACCGTGGAAGCACTCGATATTATTGCCATTAAGGAAACCCCTGCAGCCAATTTCTACGACGGATTAGGAGCACTAAAAGGAGTGGACTTAACAGCTGCCAGTTTAGGATTCAAAATCATCAATACGCGGGGATTCAACTCCACATCGCCAGTTAGATCATTACAGATTATCGATGGGGTCGACAATCAGGCGCCAGGCTTGAACTTTTCGTTAGGGAATTTCCTTGGTTCTTCGGAACTCGACGTGCAAAAAGTCGACATTATCGTTGGTGCTTCATCTGCATTTTATGGCCCAAACGCCTTTAACGGGGTGATCAGCATGAATACGAAAAGTCCGTTCGATTTTCCTGGCTTGTCTGTGCAAATGAAAGTAGGTGAGCGGGAGCTATTCGAAACGGCTATCCGCTACGCGCAGAAATTCAAGAATAAAGACAGCGTGGAGAAATTTGCCTACAAACTCAACATTTCCTTCATGCGTGCCTACGATTGGGAAGCGGATAATATGTCGCCCACAGAACAATCAATCGCCGATGCCCGAAATCCTGGAGGATATGATGCCGTGAATCGCTACGGAGACGAAGCTATTGGAACATTTTTTAATGATTATACTTCTGCATTTAACAAAGAATTTAATTCAGGTTTAGGTGCTATTTTTAGAAATGGTTACGAAGAAAGAGATTTGGTGGATTATAACACACGAAATCTCAAGCTAAATGCGGCCTTTCATTACCGAATAAAGCCAGATGTTGAATTGATATTCAGTTCAAATTTCGGAACAGGAACAACTATTTATCAAGGAGAAAATCGATTTAGCTTAAGGGATATCTTATTCTTCCAGAATAGGCTCGAATTGGTGAAAAAAGACAAAGGTTTTATCCGAATGTATGCCACGCACGAAAATGCTGGGAACTCTTTCGATGCTGTGGTTTCAGCGTTTGAATTGCAAAATTTATCGAAGTCTAACAGTGTATGGACAAGCCAGTATTTCAATGCGTGGAAACAAGGCGGTTTTAATGCACCTTATTTTCAGGTACAAAATTTCCCAGGCTACCCAACTTCACAATTTGACGAAGCAATTTATGACCAAGTAATTAGTGATAATTACGATGAATTACTTGGATTACACACTCAAACTCGAAATAAAGTAAACAAGAAAATTTTCCTCAACGAGCTCGACTTTTTCGAACCAGGAACAGCAAGATTTGATTCTGCATTGGCAGAAATTAGATCAAAGAGTTTATCTGAAGGAGGTTCTCGATTGATAGACAGATCGGCACTTTACCATCTTCATGGGGAGTATAAATTTAAAATCACAAAGAACTCCGATCTCACCGTGGGTTCCAATGGCCGAATTTACCGCCCAAATTCAGAAGGCTCTATTTTTAGCGATACACTCCAAATAGACAGAATTGAAGGCACCGATACCACTTACAAACGCCGCGTAATTATTAATCGAGAGTTTGGGGCTTATGCAGGATACCAAATTAAATTGTTAGAAGATCGCTTGAAATTAAGCGCCACAGTGCGTGTGGATAAGAACCAGAATTTTAATTATATCTCCACACAAAGCGCGTCGGCAGTTTACACTGTGAACAATACACACACATTTAGAGCTGTATTTTCTAGCGCTATCCGAAACCCTACACTTCAAGACCAATATTTGTTTTACAATGTTGGTCGTGCCGTTTTGTTAGGAAATCTTGAAGGCAAGGATTCTCTTATTCGTGTAGAATCGTTTCGAGAATACTTAATCAATGCCGACCTCTCCAAACTTCAGTACTTCAATGTGGATCCAATTCGACCAGAGCGCGTAAGAACTTTCGAAGCTGGTTACCGAGGCACTTGGTTTAAGAAAATATTTGTAGATGCAAGCTACTACTACAGTATTTACAGAGATTTTATTGGTTTTAAAGTAGGTATTGATGCAGATTTTACAATCCCAATTTTCCCGCAAGTAAATGGCGTTTATAGGATGTCGAGCAATACCAATGATTTGGTATTTACCCAAGGAGCATCGGTTGGTGTGAATTACTATTTTGCCAACAAATACAGTGTTATTGGGAATTACTCATACAACAGAATGAGCAGACCCGACAGCACAGATGAGATAATTACAGCATTCAACACACCGCTTAATAAATTCAATATCGGTGTAAACGGAAGGGAAATTAAACTACCATTTATTCGTGGAGAAAATTTCTCGTTTAGCGCGAACTACAAATGGATTCAAGGCTTCAGATTTGAAGGCGCTCCGCAATTTACAGGCTCGATTCCATCCTATGCCATGGTGGATGCACAAATTTCTTGGGCTGTTACGAAAATTAAAAGTGTATTTAAATTGGGCGCCTCGAACATCTTAAATAATCGTGTTTTCATGGTTTACGGAGGGCCGCGCGTTGGTCGAATGGCTTATTTCTCCATTTTGGTCGATATCCCAAACAACAATTAGATTGCGGTTAATAGCCAAAATTTGAAAAGACGACTTAATGTCTCTGATATAGCGAACAGCATGAGGATTTTCACTCATGCTGTTCGCTATATATTTGGTTGAAAAGTCTTTCATGTGCAGCTTTATTTGAAGCGACTTTTTACCGTACTTGCGTACCAAACAAAAATCAAAAACATGAAAAAAATTTACGCTAAAGTTTTAGCTGGAGCATTGATGCTTTTCGGCGCGAACATTCAAGCGCAGCGTTATGTAACTGAGGTTTTTACCGACGCTCAGATCTCTGTTGCTTTGGATCAAACATATGCACAAAATTACTCTGTGTTACCTGTTGTTTTATCTGCAGGTCAAGTTCCTCCAGGATTGGATACGCTTGAAGCCGATATTTACCATCCAACAAACAGTATCGACACAGAACAAGAGCGTCCTTTAATTATTTACATACCAACGGGCAACTTTCTACCTCCTGTTGTGAATGGTTCTCCAAACGGTTCACGTAAAGATAGTTCTGCTGTGAACATGGCTAAATTGCTCGCTAAACGCGGATATGTTGTAGCTGTTATTGAGTATCGTTTAGGTTGGAATCCAACTTCACCAAGTCAAGTGGTGCGTACAGGAACAATTTTGAATGCAGCTTACAAAGGAATGCAGGATTCAAAAGCGGCAGTTCGCTTCTTTCGCAACGACCGTGCAACTTCAAATACCTACAAAATTAATCCTAACAAGATTGTTTTGTTAGGAGAAGGTACTGGTGGCTACATTGCCATGGCTCACGCTTTCTTGAACTCTCCCGACAAAATCGGTCGTCTTCCAGGTTTAGGTGGATCTAAGTTCCTTCGCACGCAAAATCCTGATAGCTCAGTGATTGATACGAACCGCGTTGGTAACTTTAACGGGACTAACGATGTTCCATATGATCTTATCGGACTTCTAACAACTGGTGACCTTACAAAATTTTCAGGTAACATTGCCAACAACCCTAGCTATTCATCAGATGTAAACATGGTAATCAACATGGGCGGTGCACTTGGAGATTCTTCTTGGATGGACAGAGGTCAGGTGCCAATGATTGGTATCCACGCAGTGCGTGATCCAAATGCACCTTACCAATTGGGCGACGTTGTTGTTCCAACTACACCACCAAGTATCGTTATTCCTTGGGCAACAGGTGCAGGTTACAATGTAGAACGTGCAAACTTCTTCGAAAACAATGCTTCATTTGCCAATAAAATTTATGATGATGCTGTAACTGCAGCAGTTGAATCCAATTATGGAACAACAATTCCATTTAACGGAAGCACAATCAATGTAGGAACTGGTAAAGGTCTTCTTCCTTTCATTTTAACTGAAGCTGGAACTTACCCATTCAATCACGGTAGCCCTTGGCAGTTCTGGAATTCCAATCAGCCGTCTGCACTAGCTCCAATTCTTAACGGTGGTGGTGTTACTGCTCACCAAGCATCTGCTGCAAGTAATCCTTTCATGGCACAAAGCAATGAAGTAGGTCGTGCAACAGCGCTAACTTACATGGATACCATTCAGCGTTTCATTAACCCACGCATCGTTTGTGCTCTTGGTTTGGCCGAATGCGATCTTTACCCAACTGTTGGTATCAATGAAATTGCAGCGAAATCTGATCTTGTGATTGCTTTCCCAAATCCTGCTAACAATTTGATCAACCTAGAGGCAAAGAATGGTGGATCAATCCGCAACTGGTCTATGTTCGATCTTACAGGAAAAATGGTACTTACTGAGCAAAACATCAATACCAATGCAGTTCAAATTAGCCGTGGAAACTTGGCTTCAGGATTATACTTGATCCGTTTTGAAACAAACAAAGGTGTTGGTTCGGTGAATATCGTAATCGAATAATCTTTTTTGACTTAATTTGGAAGTCCTTCCCACATCGGGAGGGACTTCTTTGTTTATGGCCAGTTCTACCCGGAAAATCTTTCTTGATTGTTGCCTGATTCTTTTGTCGGTGATGGTTTTCCTGTGGCCTGAAGCTGATCCGTCGTGGTTGAAAGTTGCCAACGACATACATGATGCTGCCTGGTGGGCGGATCCTGCAAAACAGATGATCGTTAACGGCAATTGGATGAATGGGCCATTCGCTGGAGCATTGTCGGTCGGACCACTTACTGTATTGATCCAATTTGCATCATTTAAGCTCTTGGGTATCAGTTTTTTTTCATTGCGGTGCATTTCGTTGCTCCCAGCTGTTTGTGCAGCTTGGTGGCTTAGATTCAACAAAACATTCGGTGCGAATCATGCCGCTTTATTGCTCACCTCTACGGTTTGGTTTGTTTCGGCGCGATTAGGAATTGCAGAGGTTCTCATGGGCGGTTTACTGCTTTTGGGTCTAGTTTTATTGAAAAATGGCAACGCATTCAAAGCATGCTTATCCGCAATGTGTTTCGTTGCTGGTTTTCTCTTGAAAGCCTCATTTATTTATCAGTGCTTGCTGGTGTTTCCTGTTTTTATTCTTTGGTGGAAACAATTCGATCGAAAATCAATAGCAGTTTTTATTGCTACAATTTTATTTTTAATCATCCCCTATTATTTTTTCTATCTGCAACCCAATACTTCTTTGTTTGCTCCTTTTTTAAAGGAATTTTCAGCCGATTATTTTACAGTTTCACAGTTATTAGACCCAAGCGGATTGTGGGCTCGGGTTGTTTATTTTACTGATAGAGAATTTTTTCAAGATCCGTCTGTTGTCCTTATGAGTGTTGCATTGCTCGTCCAAATTGGTTCTGGATTTACGGCTGATTCTCGTTGGAGTTTTTCATTCTTCTTTTTATTGAGCATTCTGTTTTTACTTCCATCCGATTTTGCAGGGCGTCGCTTTATTCCACTGTTTCCTATATTAATTGCTGCCATTTTAGAACCCAAGAAAAAGGCAGAATTCAATTTTATAGGAATGTTGATCGGCGCTCTGATGTTAAATTGGAGTTCATTTGGTGCTTTGCTATCGACCAATTCGATTTTTAACTTTGATGGAACATACTTTCAATTCAGCGACCCTGCATTTTATTTTCTTCTTTTTCATGTTGCATTTATCTCACTTTTTGGTGCAATAAATAGAAATAAAAAGGGTAGAATAACATCGTATTTTAAGTTTTCGGCATTGATTTTTGCCTTGTCGATGCTGACCGTTTGTTTGCGTGTTCATTTCGAATTTAATTTCTTGATGAGTCTCGTAGTAGGAGCATTAGTTTTAATTCTGTTGCAACTGTTTTTCTCCGACAACAGATTCTTTGCACATGGCTTTGTCTTTATTGCGATGGTTGGTTTTACAATAAACCTTACCACACTTTTCAATCTAACATTTACTGAACGCAACAATGCTCAAATGGTAGCCTCGGTTCTGAAAAATGAACGTGGCCAAATTGCAGGAAATGCTACAACATTTTCGATGGTTTTTCTTTCAAAAAGCAGTGCCATGCATTATCCGCTCAGCGAAAGTTGGAAAAGTGAACATCCTATTGGTTTTGGAGGATATTCTTCCATCGATTTCTCAAAGCTGGAAATTGATCGATTGTTTCATGCGTTCGAGAATCATTTTCACGAAAGTGTAATGGATTCCTGCATTTCGTTTCAAGTTTGGAAGTCGAATGAAACAGGATTTTTATGCCTTCCCCGGAGGGAAAAATAAATTCACCACATTTGTGGCAACAATTATTATAACAATGAAAAATATTTTATTTATAACTTTCTTGATTTGTAATGTATTGATTTTCAATTCATGTAAAGAAGATGAAAAAGGATGTACCGATGAGGACGCAACGAATTTTGATGCTTCAGCAGAGGTCAATGATGGCACTTGTACTTACATCCGCGATAAGTATATTGGTGAATTCGAAGGATTCAAGTTATGTCAGATTTACAATTCCGATTCGGCATTTGTTTTTAGTATTTCTCCAGCAATCGAAAATAGTGGTCGCTTGATAATGAATGAGTTTCCCGAAAGTGGAGCTTCAATTTATGCCAATCTTGATTTTGGTAATTCCAATAAACTAATCATTCCAAATCAGGCGCTTGAAAACGGCCTCGATGTTTCGGAAATTTCTGGTAACGGCACGCTGACCAACGATTCACTAGTGATCACATATTACCGTTTTGTTGAATTTGGAGGTATCGATACTTCATTTGTTCGTGTGACCCGGAAGTAACCATTCTCGCATTTTTACGTTTGTTTATGATGTGATGGGAAAAACAAAAAATATTACTAAGTTTGCCATTGCTGTAAGATAATGTATTCAAATTTACCACGTAGAATTTTATTCATACCAATCACGCTTATAGTGATTGCGTTGGTTTCATGCGACAAACAAGGCGGTTGCACAGATCCAATGGCAGAAAATTTTGATCCTGCCGCGGAGGTTGAAGATGGTACTTGTACCCTACAAAGAGAAAAATTCTTAGGTGTCTATATTGGTCAAGCGTCTTGTTTGCAGCCACCAAATGGTATTTATCAATCTGAAGTAACTCCTGCCAAAGACAATTTGAGAGATATTCTTATTTATAATTTGGCTGGACGATTCTCGAATCCTGTTCGTGCGATAGTAGATCGTAGTACATTGATTATCCAAACCCAAGATCCTGATGGTTCTGGATTTTACATTACAGGTTCAGGAACTATAATTGGCAATAACTTGAATATTTCATTTCAAACTGGTTATGCAGGGGAGAGCAACAATTGCCAGTACGACCTGAACAAATAATCGCCCTGTTTAAGAATCTCGTCTTAGTTTCAGAATAAAAGCCTTATCGAGCACTTTTGCTCTCGTTTGAGGGTTTCCAAAATTCATTGTCAGCAAACTTACTGCGTAGCTTTCTGCATCAAAAATAGATTCGGTTGTCCAACCTGCAGCTTCTAACTTTCCTTTTCCTTCACGGTTCGTGAAAACGTATATTTCTCTGCGATTTTGCTCCCATTCCCTCAAGAGGCTTTCATCGCTGCTTTCTCTTTGAATATGTTCTGTGTAAACGTCTAATGATCGGCCGTTTACGAAATAAATGAACAAGCGATCAAGAGGAAGCTCCTGCTCAATTGCAAAATGTGCAGCTTTACCAGAAGCTTGATATTGAATGATTGAAGGGTAGAACTGACAAGCCATCAGGATATTAATAGCAAACGATGAACTCAATGAAATCATCATCCATTTGTCTAATGCTCCTTTGAATTTGATGATTGAAGCATAAATGAAAAGCATAAATCCACTAAGACCAACAGCAATCAATATTGGATTTTTTAGAGGAAAAAACCACAGAAAAATCAAACCTCCAAATATCCAAGCGCCTGATAGAACAACGATTTGCGCAATATTTAACCATTTGATTGTTGGAGAAATTCGATTTCTCAATTGATCGAGATAATCTGCTGTAATAATTGCTGCAAATGGGAAGGTTACGTAAATATAATGCGGCAGCTTGTATTTCGACATCGACAAAGCAATGAATGGAAGCAAGAAACCACCCCAAGTGATCCACTCTTTTTTCAGTTGAAAAAACTTAGCGCCATTGGTAATTGAATCCTTGATTAGCAGAAAGAATGCACCGAAAAATGGCAAAGTCCAAGGCAAAAATGACCAGCCAAGATTGTGCACAAAGAAAAATGGTCCTGTATCGTTTTTCCAAACATTTTCCCCTGTAATTCTTCCAAAACTCTGCTCCCAAAAATAGAATTCCAAGCCCGAAACCCCTGTTTTTCCATTCACGATTTTATCTGGCTGAAGATCGAATTGTTGGTATAAGCCGATCAACATAGGACTAAGCACTACACCAATCACCAGCAGGCCAGCTAGCCATTGCCAGCGCCAAAGGATCTTCCAATCGTTTTTAAAAAGTATGTGTGTGCCAAAGGCTAGAATTGGCGAAACCAAGCCCATCGGCCCTTTGGCCAACATTGCAATT
>CANHIS010000030.1 GCA_947460255.1 Bacteroidota bacterium | reverse complement strand
TTGTCCGTCTTGGTTGCCATTAAATCTAGAGAAGGCAGCCAAAAGTATGTTTACTGAATTGAGCATCAGTTCGATCGACATAAAAATGACGATGAAGTTTCTTCTCAAAAGAACGCCCATCACTCCAATTGAAAAGAGGATGGAACTCAAAAAGAGATAGTGGTTGATGCTGATTGGTCCGAGGAGATTTTCCATAGTTGCCGTGATCAGTCGTTAACAGATTTTTTACCAAGGATAACCGCTCCTACCATCGCAGAGATGAAAAGGATGGAAGCGACTTCGAAGGGAACAAGAAATTTTTTGAAGAGAATCATCCCAACCTCTTTGGCAGTTCCGAAGCCGTCGGTAAGCGGAGCGCTTGAACTGATTGAGAAATCTTTCAGCGAAGCGGCCAAAACAAGCATCAACAAACAGCCTGAAACAACTGCTGCAAGTTTGAGCAAGAAAGGCTTATGGGGTTCTGTTTCTTTGTTAAGGTTAAGCAACATGATCACAAACAGGAACAGTACCATGATGGCACCGGCGTATACGATCAGGTTAACAATTGCCAGAAAGTGGGCGTCCAGCAGGATGTAATGTCCTGTGATGGAGAAAAAGCAGATCACGAGCCATAGCACGCTGTAGATGGGGCTTTTAGAAAAAACTACCATCAATGCCGATGCAAGGGTTAGGACTGCGAGGATGAGGAAAATGATAGAGGACATACCTTTACTTGGGTGGCGCGAAATTATGCAATTTTAACTCGATACAATATACTGTCTTTAAAGTCTGCGAATAAACAGCCTATTTTCGAATTTGTTTATTGCTTAATCGGCGATTTTACTGGCAATTGAGCACAAAAAATCCCCCGGAATTTCTGCCGGAGGATGTAAATGAGTGAAATATTCTTTGAGAAATGATGAATTTAGATCAACTCAGAATTAAAAATCTCTTTGTGTGAAAGTGCCTGATTTGTTGGTCATGAAATCATAACGAACCATGATTTCGTGCGTTGCCCCAACTCTTCCAGAAAGTTTATTTACGGTGAAATCGGTAGCGTAACCTAATCTGAAATTTTTATTCACCTTCACTTCTGCAAGCACAAGAATGGCATTTCCAGTTCTGTAGCTCAAGCCAATTCCATATAAATCTTGGTAGTAAAGATTCGAATTGATATCCATCTGAACTGGAGCTCCAGCAACGCCTTTTAAAAGAACTGATGGCTTTAGTTTCAAATCAGAACCTAAATCGAACACATAACCTCCATAAAGATTCATGTGTGTTCGAAGGCGCGCTACATCGTCAGAATTTAACAAATCATCACGCAATAAGTGGTTGTTGAGGTGCGGAATGCTGAATCCACCGTACCATTTTTCGCCATACCAGAATACTCCGGCACCGAAATTAAAATTCCAACTCGAAAAATTGTTGGCAAATGCTGCGTCGTATTTGTAATCGGGCGACAATTCCACTTCAGTGAGGTTGACATTGAAATTGCGAACGCCTGTTTGAAGCCCGAAGGCTAAGGTTGATTTCTCTAACTTCAACTTGTAGGCGTACGATACCATAAAGCTGGTTGTTTTGAAAAAAACAACTTGGTCGTTCATCATGCTTAGTCCTAAGCCCATTGTTTCATTCTTGAGCGGACCATGCACAGTGCAGGTAGATGTTCCTGGAGATCCCGGAAATTTCATCCATTGTCTACGAAACATTCCAACTGCTTGAAATTGATCGAGTGAACCCGCGTAAGCTGGGTTAATCGAAAGCGGATTAAACATGTACATACTGTACATCGGATCTTGTTGAGCGCTTAGCGCCGACGGTGCCAGCAGAAGTAAAAGTAATTTTACAATGCGACGGGTAATGCTTATCTCCATATTGTCAAAATGCCGTTTCTGATTTCAGTTTCACCTTCGATTTGAATTTGGTAGAAGTATGTGCCTTCTGGCAAATTGTTACCTCCGAATTGTAAGCCTATATCTGAGGTGCCTCCCCAATTGTTTTGATAGTCGAGGCTTTCATAAACAAGATTACCCCAACGATTATAAACTCTAACCTCCGCATTTCTTCCGTTGAGATTTAGGATTTCAAAAAAGTCAAACACACCATCACCATTTGGAGAGAACCCTTCAGGGATGTATATTTCTTGGCTTGTACAGAGGTCAGACTCATCGCTAAATAAGGTGATGTTTAATGTATCGGTAGCAATACAGTTTCCATTTTGTGCGGTAAGCACCAAAGTATTTGTAATCTCTGCAGTCAAACCTGAGAAGGTTGGAGAGGTAGAAAGTGCACCATCAATTAGCGCTGTTCCTGCAAGCACATCCCAAGTCCAAGTTGCTGTGCCAGTTACCGTAATTGGAAGGTTGATTGGTAATTCGAAAGCACAAATCGAAGTATCTGATCCTACATTTACAAATGGTTGTTCCAAGCGGTTGATTGTCACTGAATCTGAAGAGCTACAAGCCCCATTTGAAACGGTCCAGATGAAAGTGTTTTCAAGACTTAGTTCATTTACTGCGGTTGTATTTGAGTTTGGATCAACAATGATCGATGATCCGGAGAATATGCTCCAAACACCAGTTCCAATTACTGGAGCCGTAGCGTTTAACAAAGCTTCATTCAAACAAACATCTTGATCTGATCCTGCAACAGCCTGAGCAACAGGTTCACTCACTGTAACCACAACTGTATCGGATACTGTAACGTTGCCCAATGAAACTGTCCAAACGAAGGTGTTTTCACCAGGATTTAGATTGTTTACTTCTGCCAAAGCCAATGTAGGATCGACAAACGCTCCAGTTCCTGTGACTTGCGTCCAAGTACCTGTACCTCCAGCTGGAATTTCTGAACCTTCTAAGAAGTATGTTGAATCGCAGATTGTGATGTCATCACCCGCAAAAACAACCAAAGTGAACGCTTGAACATCGAATACAATAGTATCATTAACACAGATGGCAGGCAATGGGAAACCTGAATCACAAACAGAAACAATTACTGTGTCGAAGCCTGTGAAACCTGCATCGGCAGTGTAGCTGAAAGATCCGTCGCTGTTGAAAGTAAATACACCGTTGTTGGCATCATCTACAACAATTGGATCAACAGTGAGGGTTGTGTTTTCAATGTCTGAGTCGTTGTCTAAAAGGTTTCCATTGTAAAGTACACCTGCTAAAACAACAATGTTCTCATTTTCAACTGTTGGCGCGTCGTTAACTGGCAACACTGAAACAATCAAGGTGTCTACTCCACAAATGCCGGGAAGCGGAAGGCCTTGATCACAAACTTCGATGAGTACTGTATCGGAGCCGTAAAAGTTTAGATCGGGTGTGTATGTGAAACTTCCATCAGAATTGATGGTAATGGTTCCATTTGATGGTCCGCTTAGCGCTGTTGTGCTTACCAAGAGTGTAGTTCCATCAGGATCATTGTCTCCATTGTCTAGAATGTTACCGCTTCCATCGCCGTCTTCGAGTAATTCAACAAGATCGTTAATGAGTACTGGAGGAATGTTGCACTGAATTACAATTGAAACTTGATCTGTTGAATCGGGGCAATTGCTGCCTGTAACGGTCCACTGAAAAACATTTTCTCCTGCTGCAAGATTGGTAACAATTGTATTGAAGAGTGTTGCATCTGCAAATGTTCCATCGCCTGAAATCACCGACCAAACACCAGTTCCTTCTGCAGGTTCTGCAGCACCGAGTGTAATGGTGTCGGCGCAAATTGTTTGATCAATACCAGCGTAAACTGAATCTTTTCTAAAAACAATTACTTGTGATGTTGATTCGGGGCAAGTTCCGTTTGTAACGGTCCAGCTGAAAATATTGTCGCCAGGTGTTAGACTAGAGACGCTAGAGAACGGACTGGTTTCGTCTTCGAAAACGGCAGATCCTTGAACGATTTCCCAAATACCTGAACCAACAGTTGGTGTTTCAGCATTTAAAACGCCATTGGACAAACACAGTATGATATTTTCTCCAGCAACCGATGTGCTCGGAATTTCGTAGCGTGTGATTGTTACATCGTCGAACGTAACTGGCGAATTGCTTGTGGCAGGCATAGTCCAACGAAAAGTGTTGATGCCTGGCGACAATCCAATTACGTTTGTGTTTGGAAGATTTGGATCTTGTACAGTGGCAGTTCCTAAGATTACACTCCAAGAACCTGCACCAATAAATGGTTCGTTGCCTTGCAATGTAGCTTCTGCGCCACAAATTTCTTGGTCTGCACCAGCTGCCGCAGGTGGATTTGCGCATCCTAGTATAGTGGCTTGTGCGTTTCCGATGGCGTTGAGTGTGCCTAATTTTATTACAGAAAACTGATTGATAACTGGGTTAAGTTCGCAAGGAACAGTGGAGGTGGTATTGAAGCGAAGAAAAACCAATGTTGTTCCATTTGGATAAGTTGATCCGATATCGAGCGATGTGAATCGGAATTCAATAAATCCACCAGAGGCAGCATCTGGACCCACGTTGCCTAAAACGGTTTCAATTCCTGCAACATTGATAATGCTGCTAAATGTAAATTCGGCATTGTTAAAGAAAAACTGAAAATCCATTGTTTGAATAGGATCATCAGAATTAATGTAAACAGGATAATCAATAAAACCAGCTCCAACAATTGCATTTTCGACATCAATAAAAATAGTATCATTTAAATCGATTACTGCTGCAGCTGTAGGGAGTGCCGTTGAATTAGCAGGAAGAGCAGTTAAACTAAACACACAAATTGCAATTAAATGCGGAATAAATTTCAAAGAATTTTTTATCCCTTTAAATGCAGAAGCTAAGTTTAATATTGAAGAGAAACTTAGCTTTGAGATTCTAGATGAAGTCATTATTCAACAATTGTTTGATGTCTGTTAGATTTCATAGAAGAATAAAATTTGAATACAGCATCCATAATTGAATAATTAATTGAGCAATTAAAATAAATAAATGATTAATTGGTGTGTTAGCCTTTTGTTTGAAAATCGTGCTTTCCCTCACGGGCGAAAGTATCAACAAATTATAAGCAAGCTATCACTTGATTGTTACCAATACGTTAATGAATTAATGCTGTAGTTATTTGATATTTTGGCTTTTAATACACATTCGTTGTTCTTTAATTTCAGTTATTTATTTAATTCTTTTCTGCAATTATTTTTAGAAATTAAGGATTTAGATTTTTTATTCTCATAATTTTTACTTGAATATCTAGCATTTATTTGGCGATGCGCAATGAAATCAGAAATTGAATATTCATAAGACCTTGGTAAATTATTCAACGATATCAATGAATTGAATAAGAAATAATGCACTAGCAGATATAATTGAATTCATTGTAATATTTAAAAGTTAATTTAAAAAAATAAGCCCCGGCTCTGCTGACCGGGGCTTATAAACAAAAACTAACCGAAGTTAATCTTACTTGTTAACAACAACTTTCTTCATTACTGAGAAATTGTTGTTGCTGATTTTTACGAAGTAAACACCTGCAGCAAATTCAGAAGTTGAAATGCTGTGTGTTTGACCTGCAGGAACTGAAACTGATTCAGAAATAACACGACCAGCAGCATCCATCATTTGGATAGAAGTTGCTTCTGGAGCGATAACGTTAACAACACTTGTAGCTGGGTTAGGGAATACCGCTACAACCTCGTTGTAATCGTTTGCGCTAATTCCTGTTACGAAGTTACCGATAACTTCTACTTCAGCTTGAGTACCGTTGATGTAACCAAATGTGTTCATCAAATCAGAAGCATCAACTGAACCGTTCATGTTGAATTTTACAAATGCAACTGCACGAGCAGCGTCAACATTGTCAAGTGAACTTGAAGTGAAACGAAGCGTTTTGTCGTTTGTGTTGAAGTGGCTCAATGCTTCTAAGTTAGAAGCAACACCAGTTACACCAGCAAAAGAAAGTTTGTTTTCGTTGAACTTCAAAGAGAAGTCGATAGCGTTGATAGCATCCAAAGACATAACAGTTACAGGAACTTCAACTGAATTTGCTGTATAAACTGCACGGTTTAGATCGAAGATCACTTTTTCTGTAGCTGATTTGAAACCAGCACTTGGGTTAGCTGTTGCAACGTCACCATTAACATCACCTACCATGATACCTACATAAGTTTCTGGAGTGTAGTCAGGACAATTTGCGAAATCAGCAACGATAATTGGCAAGCAGAAATCAATTGTTGGAACAACTGATTTAGAGAAACCAACACCATCATTTGCAGGGTAAGTTGCAGAGATAGAGTAAGCTGGAGTTGAAGCTACAGTTGAAGAATCGATGAACAACCAGTCTTTCGACAAAGAACCGTTTGATACTCCGTTGATGTCGTAGTTCCAAGCTTGCTTGAATTCAGGAATGAACAATACAGCACGCTGATTGATTTGAGAAACGTCTCCTGCACTTACAACACCATCGATGTTTACATCCATAGCAACCATTTGGTAGATTGATGGAACCAATGTTACGTCATTGATGAGAACACGACGAGCCAATAAAGCGTCGAAACCGTTAACTACAGCCTGAACATCTGTTGTTCCTAGGATGTCTTTGTCGATGTTGATGCTCAAACCATTGAATGAACTGTAAACAAATACACCGTTTGTATCAGGTTGAACTGCTACTACTGATGGGTTTGCACAATTTGCATCTGTACCACGGATATTAGTGATCAAGAATTCGTTAGGATTAGCAACGTTGTATGGAATAACGCTGTTATCAGACCAAAGCTTCAAAGTACCTGTGTACAAAGAGTCACGGAAAGATACATAGTCACCTTCTTGTACTAGCTTAGACTGAACACCTGTAAAGTATGATTCCTGTAGGAAAGGAACAGTAAAGCTTGCAGTATCATCTGGAGCAAATCCAGCATTTTTAGTAAACTGTACGCAGAACAATTCACCTGCACCAGCAAAACGAGTTGAAGCAGGAGCTGAACCGTTGAAATAAACAGATATGTTCATTGTTCCAGCAACTTGGTTGATTGAGTTACTTACTTCAGTGAAAGAAGCGTTAACCAAATCAGAAGCAACTGTAACAACTCCAGTTGGAGTTACACGTGTAGGATCGAAATTCAAAACAACGTCGTAACCGATAATGTTAGCTACTGTGTCAACCACGTTTAATGGCAAGCAGAATGAAGTATCGTTACAAGCGTTTACTGAAGAACCAATGTTGTAAGGAAGTGCATTTGGATCTGCGATGCTAAGAACTACAGCAGCAGAAGCTGTAACCGCTCCACGGTTGTCTGTTGATCTAGCAACGATGCTTGCATTTCCGATTACGCTTGTCCAGTTAATTGAATATGGAGCAGAGTTATCTACACCGATTGATACGTTGTTTACGAAAAACTCAACTTGCGTAACAGTACCGTCAGCATCAGATGCGTTAGCAGAAATTGCTACTACTGCAGGAGCAGTGAACAATGAACCAGCAGCTGGTGAAGTTAAAGCTGCAGTTGGAGGAATGTTGTTTACAACAACGATCGAAACAGCAGCAGATGTAGCTTGAAGACCAGCATTGTCAGTTGCACGAGCAGTGATCAAGTGGTTACCCAAAGTTGAAGTGTAAGTAGCTGCGTATGGAGCAGTGTTATCAGTAGACAACAAGTTACCATCTACGAAGAACTCAACACCAGTTACGCTTCCGTTATCGGTTGCAGTTGCAGTAATGTTTACAACATCACCAGTGATGAAAGAAGCACCTGCTGTTGGAGCAGTGATAGATACTGATGGTGGAGGATTGCTCGCGATGTTGATTGTAACACCAGCAGAAGTTACAGTTGCACCTTCGTTATCAGTTACTACAGCAGTAAGAACATCTGTTCCAGTTGTTCCAGTGTAAGAAGCTTCGTAAGGAGCAGTGTTATCTGTTGAAATAAGAACGCCATCGTTGAAGAAAGCAACAGAAGCAACAGAACCATTAGCATCAGCAGCAGTAGCAGCGATGTTGATGGTAGAACCAGTAATGAAACCTTGACCGTTAGTTGGTGAAGTGATAGATACTGTAGGAAGCGTGTTTGGAGCTCCCAAAGTTCCTGACAAAGAAGCGATATCGATCTCAGCACCAGTTGGAGTGTCGTGAACGTAACGCTCAACACCACCAGTTGGAGTTCCGATCTGGATGTTCAACGCGTAAGAAAGGATACCATCAGTAGTGATTTGTGCAATTAATACACGGTTTGTTGCAGTTGGGCCAGTAGCACCAACCAATGATGACCAAGCACCATCAGTTAATTGATACAAAGAACCTGCTTGGCTTGTAGCATCTAATGCAGCAAGAGCTTGAGGCTCAGCTTGACCTACGAAAGTTACAGAAGAAGGAGATCCTAATAAAAGACCATCTTGCGTAGTTAAAGGAATACCTGCAGAAGCATCAGCATTCTGAAGCATTACTGGAGAAGAGTTGTTTACTACAGTAGCAACACCATCATCTTCTGATTTCAAAACACCAAAGTTTCCAACAGCAGCTCCACCAGCCGACAACCATGAATCTAGCATTACAGAATTTCCGCGTGCTTGAGTTTTAGTGTAAGTAGGAGTTGCAGCACCACGGTCTTCGTTGTTGAAGAATGTAGTAGTTGTTGAGAACGTAAGTACGTCGCCACCAGCTGGTGCACCGTATGCAGCCTGGAATTTGTATCCTGGCAACATGTCAACATAGAAACGGTAAGTAACAGATCCTGTTGGAAGTGTTCCAACTGAACCAGCGGCATCAACAGCATTCGATACGTAGTATTTCTCTACGATGATGCTCTCAAGACCATTTTGTGCGTTAACCAAGCCTGCCGACAAAAGCAAACCAAGGCCTAACATTAATTTTTTCATGATAGAAAGTTCTATTATTTAAGGTTTTGGTTTGTGATAATTAGTCGCAAGAAGTTCCGAATTGACCAACTAGATCAAGGAAGTCGTTTGTGTTGGTTTGACCGTCTTTGTTGATGTCGGTAGGACAAGCAACTAGACCGTTAGTAGCATCTAAAAGAGCTGAGTAAGACCAGTTAGACAACCAAGAAGTTTGACCTGGTTTGAAAGCACCACGGTAGTTTGTAGAAACGAAGAATCCATCAGCAGGAGGAACACAAGTAGAAGCCAATTGTGGGCTTGGTACTGCATTGTACTGATCAGAAACAGTTGTTCCAGAAGCAGCAAAGTTGAAATCTAAACCAGCAACAGTAGCTGCTACAACGTTACCATCAGCAAGGAATTTTGCCTCATCACCAGCAACAAGGTTAGCAGTAGATCCACCTACAGTTAAAGAAGCAGTGTTACCAACGAATGTATTACACTCAATAACTAAAGTAGGAGTAATTGCATTACCTGCAGTGTTAAGACCTCTCCAGTTGTGGTAAGACTCAGCAGTACCTGTTCTAGTTCCCATTGATTTGATCAAGTTCAAACCTGAACGGTAGTTAGCAAAGATTGAGCTGTAGATTGAACCTTCAACTTTTTCTTTTGCGTTGATCGCCCAAGGACCAGATCCACCACCTGTTGGAGTTGTGTTAGAACCGTTACCAATGAAAGTTGAATTGTAGATAGTAGCACGAGAAAGCAAAGTTGGATTTGCTTTGTTATCGTCACCATCAGCTTCGATACCGCTATCTCCACCTGTGAAAGTTGCAGCATCAAGCTTAACAGAAAGCATGAACTGAACTTTACCAGTGTAACCTAAGTCATAGTCAAAGTTGTCGTCGTTATTGAACATCAATGTTAGATATTTCATGTTCACAGTACCTCCGAATGGCTCAACACCATCATCGTCGTTCGCAACAACTTCAAGGTTTTCGATTGTAGTTCCGCGACCTACTGAACCTAAAGTAAGACCATTCAACTCGTTGTTAGCTCCTACAGAAGCTCCAGCGTGACGAATAGATACATAACGAATAACACCAGAGTTATCGTTATCGTCTGCTTGGCCTGGAGGCATACCGTATAAGTTACGTGCATCTGCTGAAGTGAAACCTTCGATGAAACCAATACCATCACCACCATTTACAGAGTTAACGCCACCAACTTGAGCTGTACCGAAGAAACCAGCAGCACCAGTTGGGCTGTAGTTTGCAGCTGTAGTTAAGTTATTGGTTGCTTTTCCAAGAATTACGATACCACCCCACTGACCTTTGTTAGTCAAAGCGTAAGTACCATCGAGTGGATCTGCTTGAGCAGTGAAAACGATAGGGCAGCTTTCTGTTCCGCTAGCGAAGATTTTACCATCACGCATTACAAGGATAGCATTCGCAGCCAAAGTAGTTCCAGTTGGAGCACCTTTAATTACTGTACCTGGCTGAATGGTTAGAGTCTTACCAGCAGGTACATAAATTTTGTTGTCAAGGATATACGTCTTGTCACAAGTTAAGATCGTATTGGTAGCAGTTAAATCGCCATCATTAGCACCACCGATGGTAGCTAATGTTGACATAGAAACTGTAGTTCTTGATGCCACTGGAGGACATCCACACGCTTCTCCAAGGTTCTGCTGAGACGCTAGCTGAGCAGATGCCTGGGTGTTAGCAGCCAAAGCAATAATTGCCAAAGCAGCCATTTTGGTAATTTGTGTTTTCATAAAAAAATTGGTTGTTGACTCAAAATTGAGTGCTGCAAATATTGCTCGGCAGTGTTTGCTCAAAGGAGTAATTGGATTATTCAATTATTATGAATGAACGAACCAATTGTTATTACCAAGAACATTAATTAAACCATAATTTAATATTGAATGATGATGTAAATTCCTTTTTCTGTAATTATGGAGAACAAGTGTATCTTGTTTTTAAATTATAGAAAATTCATTAAATCGATTGATTTGTTGTTTATTTCACACTATTAAGGTCGTTCTGTTGCTGTTGAATACGGCGAATTGATTTAGCGTTTACAGCCAATTGCGCTTTATTGTTAATTCGATATTAATAAATTCATCCTTGAAAGCCGACAATTGTTAATTGTGCTTAAATAATGTACAACAATGTTTCGCGAATTTAAATAGGAGGTGATTCTCAGTTTTTAATTTGATGAAAAACATCAATAATGAATTTTATAAAGCAGCACTGTTGGAAAGTTTTAAATTAATCCTTGTAATGGTTATTTATTCTATTGCAGCAGTCCTAAAAACAACTTCATACAGTAAAATCAATTGGATGATTTCGTAGGGCAACTTTTAATTCAAATCCCATTTATTGGTTTCACAACCAGACTAGATATAGCGCCAAATTGGTTTTAGATTAAAATCGGACCTTTGTTTAAATAACGAATTATGAGGCGAAAAAAATCGCACCCTCAATTAGAAATTGAATTGAAGGGCGAATAAGTTCGTGCCTCAAATTCAAATTTGGTTTAAGCGTCCACTGGCTAAATGTAGAAACAACAAAATGCTGATAACTGATTTTTTACCCTTGTAAAATATCCTGTCCATTCCTGCAAAAGAGAACACTTTGCATTTGTCATGAAGCTTTAACTGATGAGCAAGTGTTTTCTCATTTTAATGCATACATCGGGAAAAGGAATGAAATGCAAACCGAATGTAAATGGCTTCTTTAATTCTGCAATTATTTTCAAGGCCCGAAGAACTGCCGAAACAGATATTTATGGATCTAACGAAAAACCTTGAAGTTCAAATAATCTTTACCATCCGAAATTGAAACCATGTAAATTCCGTGGCTTAAATATGGAAGTCCTATTTGAAATGAATTGTCAGATCCATTGAAATCTGATTTCTTAATTGTGCGCCCAGAAATATCGTACACAACAACTGTTACTGCCTTTTCGGTGGTTGAGATATCCAAATTCAATGTTCCTTCACTTATGCTCCACGAATTGAGCAACAGGCGGTTCGATGCAGAGAAATTCACAGGCTTTATTGGGCTGTAAGTGAAATCGCCATTAAAGTCGATTTGCTTTAACCTGTAATAACTAATTCCGGCAAGCGGATTTTGGTCTTGCTCCATATACTCGAGCACCACGTTCGAGTTTCCTGCGCCGGGCACTGAAAGAAGCGCATCGAAGTTTACGGCATTGCTGCTGCGTTCGATTACAAATTGCGCGTTGTTAAGTTCAGAAGCTGTTCGCCATTTTAATTCTACGGATGTAGCTTTTTGCTCAACGGTGAAATCAATTAACTCGATTGGCAACGGATTTAATCCTCCAGCACCAAAGCCCCAATTGCTCCAACCTGATGCTCCTTCGCGTTTTACAATTGGACGGTTAGCGATTCCCAATGATGCCGCGTGGCTTCCACTTTCTTCCCAAGAGCCACTCCCAACTCTTTTGAGCGCAGTTAATAAGCAAGGATCTGTAACGATCGAAAATCCACCAGCTTCGAAAGTGATATCGTAATTACCTCCACTTAATCCGCTTGCATCAACCATTTCCCAATAGCCTTGTTCTGAAAGATTTGTGGCTAAAAATTCGGGGCAGCTTCCTGATGCTGCAATCGGGAATGGATTTGCAGGTACGCCAAATTGAGCCATGTTCTCAGGCACAAATCCAGCAGTTAAGGTACCGCCTGAAGATGGTGCACTCATGTACTCAACAGTAACAAACTGATCGTGAAGCGAATTGCCGATCGGGAACAATCCGCTTTCAGAGCCCGAATTCGAAGCCGATCCAAACCACCTTCTCATTTTGCCGATGATTCGACCGTTTTGGTACTGCAAATTTCCAGTGTTAGTAACGGATTCTCCGAGGGTCACCAAAAGATTTTCTGCTTGCAGATTTCCTTGTACCATTTCAAGTTGATTTCGAACTTGTAAATCGCCAAGTGAATTTATTGCAGCAGGATTTTGCAAAGAAATGTTGTAAAAAACTTCACCACCTCTGTTGGAGATCATTTGGCTGCTGCTGCCTTCGAAGATCACCGTTGAGGTTGCTTCCGAAAAACTTTTCTCGCTTTGGTTGATCCAATTTCCACCCAAGTAAATCAAGTTGTTTTGTGCATTAAACACACTCGGAGTCATAATGCTCAAGTTTTCCGAAACGCGCAAAGTATCTACAATCTCTTTTGCACCTCTGTTGGTGAAGGTTAAGTTGGCGTAATTCAATTTGTCGGCTTGCACAAACAGTTTTCCGGTTTTTCCCGAATACACTACTGTTGATGAGGCTTGAAAATCGAAGATCGAATTTTGAGTGCCAAGGCCCGACGTAAAATTTCCAGGCCATGAGTTGCTATTTCTTTTGCAGAACCCAAGGTTGTGAATGCTCGGATTTTCCAACTTCCCACCAGTAATTTCTAATATACCTCTCGACTTTACGCGCAAGATTGATCCGCCAACGTTGCTTCCTTGATGAACTGAGCTGCTTAAACTTCCTGCATTGGCAGTGCAAATTGCCGAGCAACTTAACTTCCCGTTTTGCTCCACTTCAATTTTTACCGCATGGTTGATGTTGTTGGTTAGCGCATAAATAGTACCTGAAACGTTCATGCTGCCTAACACAGTTAAGGTGCCGAAGCGTTGTTGAGGTGCTTCTCCATCGGTTCCGTCAAGGGCGAAATCGGCCATTTCGTTGGTCGGAGCAAGTAAGTCGAGTGTACAATTGGCGTTCACGGTGATCGAAAATTCGCCATCTCCGTTTGCGTTGTTATACAATCCACAACCTCGCCCCGTTCCAGATCCATACTTGATGGCTGCCGACATGCCAAAAATGAGCCGTGTACTTGCATTGGTTGTGCTGTTTTTGCGCATCCGGCCGCAATTAAAGGTTCCCGTACCACTGATGGTGCAATTGGAGCCTTCGATATTGAAACTGATATTGTCGTAACGATTAAAACTATTGCCGATATTTCCATTGCAGAGGATGTTTCCAAACACAGTGAGATATCTGTTCGCATTGATGGTGCTGTCGTTGGTAAACAATCTGCTTCCAACTTCGAGGGTGAGATTTTTAATTGGTTTAGTAGGTAAATTGTTGTCGAGCACCACGGTATGCCCAGTTCTAATTTTCACGTTAATATTGGCTGGCATAGCTCCAAATTGATTTGGATACCTATTCGCCGCCACCCACGAAACGCCATTGTAGGTTAACCAAATAGCAGGATTGGTATAATTGCCTGAGCTCACAGTTTGAAAATCTCCAAACTGTGGGGCGAAAGGACTAATTGAAACCACTAAACCATTGCTCCAAGTGTTGCCACTACGCACAAAAACTTTGAAATAGTAAGTGTTGAGATTGCTTAAACCATTTACAATTACGGTGGATGCACCTGCTTGTTTTAAAACAGCAAATTCGTTCGAAGGCAAACCACTTCCGCTTCCCGCAAAACCAAAAGTACTGTTGGGCACATACGTGGCGCCATTTCCTGAAGGTGAAGCAGTTACGGTGTTTCCCGATTTTCCAACGATTAAGATTTCATCAAAGCAAGCTGATGGGTTTTGCCAGTTGAGCCTCACGCTGCTGCCATTGATCACTTCAGCGAAAAATCCATTCACATTGGGCACACTACTTATTACCGTTATCGGATTTGAGATTTCTGTTCCAACAATGGCAGGAGCGGTTGATTTTACACGAATTTTATATCCATTTCCCGATGGGATGCTCGACGGAATGGCTCCACCTATACTGCCCGATACATTTGAAGAAAGTTGCCCGATGAGCGTGGGGTTTTCGAAGCTTCCCGAAGGGTCGGAAATTTCGGCAAAGAACATATTGGATGCTTCAAACACTCCAGTGATCGAGTAGGGGATGCTCACATTTCCGGTTGCCGATAAACACAGCGTGCTGCTTGATGGGAGCAGTGTTTCGATGGTTTGATTTGGCAACAAGCTCACAATGGAAATGTCGTCGATGTTGATTCTGTTGGATCCACCTGATAGTTTCTGGATTCGGATTTTAATGTTTCCTGTGATGGAGGTTGGAAGTGTAACTTGTGTTAGTGAAGCATTCGTTGAGGATGTAAAAATCGGACTCACAAATGCATCGAAACTGGATCCGCCATTGTTGGAAACTTCGAGTTGCCAAGTAGAGTTTCCATCTGAACCGAATGAAGCATGCTGAAGGGAAACTTCACTCAATCCGTTAGGCTTTTCGAATGCCATTTCGATAGAACCACCGTTGATGATTCTTGCGGATCGGGTTCCATTGAATTGATCTTCGCCTGCTGTCGATCCAATTAATGCATCGTTGAATGTCCACAAGCCCAAATTACCCTGAACAACCGCCGTTGCATAAGTTGGCTTTAATGAAGGCTCGAATGTTTCGATTACTGAATTCGACATCATCAACTGAAATAAGGTTGTTGATGGTGAGTCAGATAAATAACAAAAGCCACTCGAATTCAAGGTGTAAATGCTAAAAAAGTAGGTGGATCCTGGATTCAGGTTGTTGATCGTTACCGAATTTGAGGTACCGTTAAAAACAACAAATTCGTTGGCTGAAATTTGAGTTCCCTCGCCGAATAAGGAGTTGCCAGTATAGTTGGAACCGTCTTGTGGAATGGATGACGCTGGATAATTTTCTCTAGCAATAATCAAGGTTTGGTTACCTGAGCCGTTTTGCCAAACTAAATTTATTGATGTTATCGATGCCTGTGCTGCAACTGGATTTTGAACTTGAACAGTAGGTTTTGAGCAGCCAATTGAAAACGTGTTGGCCGTTGCAAATGGGGCACTTGCACTCAGATAATGATAGGTTTGCGGATTTACCCCATCCCAACAAAATGGAATAATTTGATAGGTATAAATTGTAGAGGCTGTTAGCGCCAAGTCGGAAAAGACAGCTTGAGATGCGCTAATGTTTGAAGCTACAATTTGTCCAACCGATACCGATGGTGCATTCCCGTTTTGTGCCGAAAATGTTGGATTCAATCCGTTGGCAGCACGAATCAATACATAGCCTTTCACTGTGGCACCAGTACTAGGAAATTCGCTTATTTCCCAAGCCAAATTAATTTGTGACGCACTCATTCCGGCAGCTAAAAACTCGGAAACTTGGGTTGTTGGGCGGTTCGAAAGTGTAAAGAATGATTGATACATGCCAAGCCCAATTCCGGCTGCATTTGCTGCATAGGCATTGCTCCAATATTGAGTTTGTGGATCGAGGCCAAAAATGGTGTTGTTGAAAAATCCTGTACCTGTTCCGTCCCAAGTGCTTCCCAAGCCTGGGAAATCAGGATTTGGATAAGTATCCCAAAAAAATCCACGTTCAACAACAGCCGATCCGCCATCTGCCACAACTTGACTTTGAAGTGCTGCACTGTTTTCTGTAATTGCACCAATGGGACTATTCACCAAGAATGGCGGCGAAATGAGTGTTGTTTGAGGAATTGAAACGAACGAGGAGGAAAAGTTGGTGCTCCAGCCGTTGCCATTTAAGGCATAAAATGAAATATGGTAATTCGTATTTGGTGCAAGTCCATTCACAACAAAGTTGGATGGTTTATCATAGCCCAAGTAAACGATTTTGCCAGTTCCATTTGTGCCAGTACAAATGTTTGTTGCAGAAGAAACAACAGAATTAGCAGTGGAGAAATTCTCGGTTAAATCAGAAATTCCAGTAGGGTAACAGGTATAACGATCGGCTGGATTTGACGATACAGCACCCTGTCGTACAAGTATTGCGTAGCGCGTTGTTGCTTGAAATTCGTTGATAAATGCTATTGAAGAAGCATCGATACTGAGCGATGTTGAAGTAACATTCGAAACCACAAGGTTTCCAGAAACATAAATCGGTTCATCGAAAAGAATGTTTTTTCTGTCGAATCGCGCTACTTGTGAACTTGCAGAAACATTCCAAAATGAAGTATTGAGGGCCGAAGATTTAATTACCGTGGAGTTTCCTGAGGCAGTACCATTGTAAAAAGCATTGTCGTTCGAACTAAAGTAAAGATCCGATGAAGTGCCCGGTGCTCTGCTTGTGGTTACACCGGTAGCACCTGAGTTCCAGTTTGCAACCGACGAAGCACCTGTAATTCCTGCAATATAGATTGACGAGGTGCTAGTGCCTGAATAAACAATGGCTTGATCGCCGTTAATTCCTAAGTTGAAATTTGGTGCTGAAGCTATTGTGGTTCCGCTTCCAAAAATGTGAATTACACCATCGCTTGGATCAAAATCGTTGGTGCCTGAAAGTTCGTCGAGGCGCACAATCGTTCCAGCAGGAACATCTGCAAGTGATGAAATATTTGGAAATGTGTAGGTTCCTTCTGCTGAAAGTAACAGTCCACTGCTGGCGATTCCGTTGTCGGTAACCTTAAGATTTCTCAGGTCGAGACGTCTTAGGGTAATCCATTCGATCGCGTCGGGATATGCCGACTGGAAACAGGTGAAAACGATATCCCCGGCAACGGGAACCAATGAATATTCGTCGGGCGGTGGTGCGAATGAATTGCCTTTAAATTCTAATGGAATAGTGGTTTGCAGTAAGACAAGAAAGGACGCAAGATTCCTAATCAGATATTTATGTTTGAAATACCTTAAACAAAGAAGACAGACTTCAATAAAATGATTGTATTGAGATTTCTTCAAAATGTCTTACTAAATGCAAACGAGTTAGCACTTATCAACCGGCTTTTAAATTAATTCTTCACGCAACGCACTGCCATTCCGTATTTCTTACTGATATAGTATCTAAAAACACCGCTTTTTTTGTAATCTAAATTTCTGAAATAAGCTGTGTTGTGTTCTTTTTCTGTTGCGCTCCACCAATACCCGCAACTTCCAAGTCCTGGGCTTGCCCAAGAACCATTATCGAGTCTGCAAGCTGGAGTGAGGGCGGTAAATCCGCTCTTGTTGTTGCCCCAAACATTCTCAAAACTAAGCCATGATTCTGGGCCTTTCACTTTGAGTTGGTCGCCACAAGCGCCACTTTCTCTCCAATTGACTTTTTGAACATCCTCGTCACTCATGCCGAGATGTTTTTCTAGCTCTTGCCAATCGGCTTCAGTGGCAACATGCCAACCATTGGGTGCTAAGCCTGAACTGTGGTTTACGGCTTCCCAACTGTAAAGCAAACCTGGAGCAGACGGATTGTTTTCTAATAAACAATAGCCAGCGGCTGTATTTGCCCATCCAGCCTCACTTTGTGCTTGCTCAATTAAATCTCCGTTTCGATATTTCTTTACTTTCAGATCTTCTGCCATCCACCATTGTTCTCCGATTTTCACGGTGAGGTAAGTGTTGCCTTCAATGTCCATTATTGAATCGATAGTTGGTCGCACCTCTTCCACTACATCATCCTCGCAAGAGGAAAATAAACTGAGCGACAACAAGCAAAGTAGGAAATGTTTGATCATTTTCGTAGTTATTGATTAACCCATTTACCGAATTGGCGCAGTTTATTATTTTCTACAGAAATAAAATAAATGCCTGGTTCTAAGTTTAGGTTGTTTAAAAGAATTGTGCCTCCGGCTGATGTTGAAACATTCGATTGGTTGAGCACATTGGCGCCAACGGAGTTCCAAATTGAAACATTGTACAGTGAGAACGGTGTAAAATTGCCTGTGATAGAAACGCTGTTTTTTCCGGGATTTGGGAAAGATTGGATGGCGTTTTTGGTGTTATCAAGATCGTTGATAGATAATTCAGGACAAACAACAGAAATATCAAAATCATTGCAGTCTCCAATATAGCAGCACAAATCGATGATGTTGAAGTTTGCAGATGGATCATAATTGCAAGCGATTGGATCAAGGCATCCAAATACAATTAAAGTTTGACAAGAATCGGGGCTTCCGCAGGCATAAGTCGGACTAAACTCTAGATAATCCGGATCCTGGCAACCGCACTGAGGAGGATACACCAGTGCGGGATTTAGCAATTCATCGGCAGCTAAAACAGAATCTCTTGCAACGTATTTAATTATTTGATTTCCGATTGGTGTTTCAATCTCCACTTCAATATTTAATTCAAAATACAATTCCCCTAAAGTGGTTAATTGAGCGAGCAACACATGATTGAGCGTGGTATCAACTCCTTTTGTTCCGGAATTAAATACTGAAGCATTTCTGCTTTCAAAATTATTTCCAGGAATTATAGATCCAAAAATGGTTGAATCGGATTCATCGATAATATTTACAATTCCAATTGAACCAGATGCTGTAGGTAAATTATCAAGGGTATCGTTCCCATCGGAAGTGCTCAATGGAATTCCAGCAAGTGGATCGTTGTTGTTTAAAAGGCCATCCGCAATTTCTGCGCTTCCTCCGTCATTCACACCAATACCTGCGATAAATGATCCATCGCTATCGTTTACCTTAAGCACGCCAGCTTGGCGAGAAGAATTGGTAGTAGTTTGTCCGATGGTTAGCCATGTGTCTAATGCAACAGTGTTCTCATCTAATCTTGATTTCGGGAATTCGTAACCAAAAGATTTTCCATCAATTTTATTGTTGAAGAAATTCTCAGTACTTCTAACGATTAATGGGTGGTTCGCATCGCCGTACAATCTTTTGATTTTTGCATTTGGCGCTAAATCGGCATATACGCGGTATGTTTTGCTTCCAATTGGGAGTCCGCCACCGAGGGTATCGGTAGCATCATTGGCGTCGGAGATATAATACAATTCAACGACGATATTCTCGAGTTGTGCATTTGCCTGATTAATTGCCATCAAGCTCAACAGTAATAAAAGAAATTTTCTCATGACTGATTTGTATTATAGTCGGTATTGAACAGCAAATTGATAGAAGGTTCCAAATCTAAAACTGTCGAAATCGATGATTGTGCCGTCTGTAAAGTTGTACCGTCTTTGGATAGCCGTATTTAGTAAATCCCTTACTGTTAAAGAGAATAACCAATGTTTCCCTACGTTTTTACTCACTTTAATATCGATCATATCACGAGGCATCTCGTACACGTCAGGAATACCTAAACCATTGGTAATTACAAGTCTTTTTCCTTGGCGATTGTAGCTGATCGTTGCAGTCAATCCCAATGTATCTGAAGTGTAATTCAAAATACCGTTGAGTACATATGGTGCTTGACCAAACATTGGTCTACTTACATCTTCAATAGGAAGGTATGTTTTTACGCCATTGTTAAGCTGCAAGACTGTTTGAGTGAATTCTGTTCTAGATTGTGTTAGGGTGACATTTGCTCTGAATTCAAGGTTTTTCACAATTTTTTTCCGGCCTTCAATTTCGAAACCTGATGCCATCGATTTGTCGACGTTTTGCCAACTAAATCCGAAATTCGAGTTGGTTAATTCGATGTGATTTTTAAAATCCTTGTAAAATAAACTCAAAGAAACGTTGTCGCCAGACTTGAAATAATTCTCTAAACGAATATCATAATTCCGGATGTTCACCATTTTTAAGTCAGCATTACCAAACACTGGAACACGCAATTCAAAGTCGAGGATGAAAACCTCAGAAAGCTCGCGAAGACTTGGTCTTGCTACAGTTTCCGAGTAATTCACTCTTAAATTAATTGGAGCTTGTTCATTGTCGCGTAGCTTATAAATGAAGTTAACACTTGGAAGAAAACTTGTCTCGTTTAGTTTGCCTGAAATCGGCGACAAAGCAATAAGCGCGTCTTTGAAGAATCGTCTTCCATCATCATCCGCATATCCCAAAGAATCATACAAAGTAACGTCGGTAAACATGTTCGCATGCTCAACTCTTAAGCCTCCAGATACTCTGATCTGCGGATTGAAGTTGTAATCGATCATCGCAAAACCAGCTGATATTGCGCTGTTTCCTATGCTTCTGTTTCCTGGATTTTCATCTCTTTCGTAATATGCATCGATTAGACCTTCTTCGTTATAATCAAAGTTCGATAGGTCAAAAAACGCCGCGATATCATTGTTCTCAATAATAAATTTACCTGGTTTGGTGAATTGAAGTAGGTAATTGTATTGATCGTAATCTCTGTCTAAATATTGATATGCACCACCAAATTTTATTTTTCTGATAAGTCCTGCACGTTGCTTTGCAATAGGCAATTCAAAACCTACTTTAGTGTCTAACAGATTTTCAGATAAATACCTGTAAAAGCGACTAGTTCGTGATGCTGTTTTATCAATTTCATAAAGGCCATCATTGTTTAAAAAGTAGTTAAAGCTTTTAAAATCTGGAGCCTTGCTTTTACCATTCGTATATGACGCATTAAAGTCAATTTTTAACTTCGATTTAGGGAAATAATGATCCGTTTTTAACTGATAGACCATTTGGTTTCTCTGCTCGTAAAATTGAGTTTGTGTGTAGATAAATTGGGTTTGGAAAGAGTCATCAAATTCTGCATCGTTACGAATATTGTTTTCACCGTTTTGATTGGGCATGAACATTAGCGCAACTGAATGATTTGGTGATGGCTTATAAGCTAAATTCAAAAGGGCACTCCAGCCATTCGACTGTCTTGTAGCGTGTTGCGTTACATCATTAATTTTAAATACATTTCCATTGTTATCGATTGCGGCTCTTTGTGCGATCGCACTTGGATCATTTCTGAAAGTGCTGTTATATCTGTACCCAACAAAAAAGCCAAGTGGTTTACCGAAAAGTTTTAATTGATTTCCAATACTGAAACTTTGAGAAAAGTTTACCGGGCCAGTTTGAGTTTTATTCTGCCAGTTATTTGCAAACTTTGATCCTGATTCGCCTGAAGCACCATTGATTTTTTGGTAAGCTTCAACTTTATAGTTCCCCGCATTGTATTCGTTTCTGGCAAGATTAAAAGCTTCAGAATTATTAAAATTTCCGGGAGAAAGTAAACCGAGCTGCACTAAACCCAATTTAAAGTAGGTATCATTCCACTGGGTATTAGCAGTAACGCCAATTGAATTATAATAAGCTTCTAACCCATTGGCAGCAAGCTCTTGATAAGGTGTAATGTTTTTATTAAAGGCTGCAAAATTACTGTGATCTAGATCCCTAAAGTTGTTGTCGTATCCTAACCAATCTGTACTGCTTTTATCAGTAGATAATATTGTTTCACCTGTAGTTTGAGGGTTGTAGGTGAATGCATTTTCAAAGCTAATGGTTAATTTATCTGGGTAATCTTTTGTTTCAACAGACAAATACGCACCAGCCCAATCGCCCGGTAAATCTGGAGATGCTGTTTTTGTGATGATGATGTTGTCCACTAAACTAGCCGGAAACAAATCAAGTTTAATGTTATTGGTAAATGGATCTAGCGTTGGAATTCTCATTCCATTGATATTCGTTTTTAAATAACGGTCTCCAATACCACGCACGGTAATAAAGGATCCGTTTGTAGAAACGCCACTTACTCGGGCAACCGCAGCTGTTACGTTGTTGTCGCCTGTTTTTTTCATCGTTTCCGATGATATATAGTCGATAGATGTGGTTGATTTCTTTTTAATGTTCTCTAAATAGTAGTCTTTGTTTTTTGCAGCATCCGCAATAATTTCAACGTTGCCGATAATGTTTTCCTTGGGCTTCATTGTGAAATTCTTCACCAAAACTTGGCCTTTCTTTACTTGGATTGTTTCCTCAATCAATAAGTAACTCACGAACGAAATCTGAATTACCTGCGGTAAACTGTCTTTTATTGTAAGCGAGAAATTACCATCCAAATCTGTAGTTGTACCTACCGATTTATTTGTTTTGAGGTAAACTGCCGCTCCAATAATTGTTTCTCCATTTTCATCGGAAACTTTTCCTCTGAAGGTACCTTGTGCGCCAGCGTTTATGGCCATCACCAGCAAGGCAATTGCACTCGCAATAATGCATTTCATGATCGTCTGGGATTAAAACAAAAAACAGGACTGTTGAGCCCTGTTTCCCTTGTTTTACTTTTGAATTAGTTCTTTACAAATTTGTTTGTTGAACGTTTTCCATTCGAGATAACTTCAAGAATGTACTGCCCTTTCGCCAAAGAAGAAATATCGATGCGTTCAGCGTTGTCAGACGAATAATTCCCAGTTGTTCTTACAGAAACCAATTCGCCTTTCATGTTAAAGATTGAATATCTCAAAGGGCTATTGTTAGCGCCATCAAGCACAAAGGAAATTTCGTCTAATGCTGGATTTGGGAATAAGGAAACAGTTTGACTATTTACAAGTTGGTAATGTGCTTTGGTAATTACGTCGGAAACATAAGTTAATCCAGCAAATTCGATTTCTGCATCAACTGGGTTAGAAGCAACATATCTTTCAACACCTCCATCAGGTGTTCCAAGTTGGATGTTTAATTCGAACGACAAAATTCCATCAGTTGTGAACTGGCCAATCAATACTTGGTTTGTGGCTGCATCAGGGCCCATTGCGCCTCCTAGAGCAGCCCAAGACCCATCAGAAGTGAGAAATTCCGGACCATTTGTTCCGTCATTTTGAGCATCAAATTTTGCAAATTGATCATCAGCACCGACTCTAGTTACGCTTACTGGAGTACCTGCAACCATTCCATCTTGTTCTGTTAAAGGAATTCCTGCAGCAGGATGTGCATTCAATAAAACTCCGTCATTGTTCACATTGGTAGCAACACCGTCGTCGGATGCTTTAAGAATTCCCAACTGACCTGCACATGCTGCACCAACAGAAACCCAAGTATCCAACATAACTGTGTTGCCACGAGCTTGTGTTTTGGTGTAAGTTGGAGCAATTGCTCCACGGTCTTCGTTGTTGAAAAACAATGTAGTGGTGGCAATTCTTAACTCATGAAAATTTGGCGCTGGAGCACCATAAACAGCTTGGAGTTTATATCCAGGTAACATGTCAACATAAACTCTGCGTGTAACAGAACCTACTGGCAAAACTCCGCCATCGCCATCAACTGTTGCATCGTTTGCATCAGACACATAATAAGTTTCAACAATGATATTCTCAAGTCCATTTTGAGAAAATGCAGTAAATGAGCAAAATGCAAGCGCAGAGAGGAGTAAAGATTTTTTCATTTTCGGTTGTGTATGATGGTTTTACGGTGGTTAGAACAACGCCGTAAAAGTCTACAACCGATTGGTTATGTATCTGTAGAGAATATTATGATTTGGTTAATCAACAACAAACATGAAACAAACTTGCGCATAGCTACTCCGACAAGCATTTGCCGAAAAAATTAACGGAACAAAAAACGCCCACAGGTTATGTGAGCGTTAAGAATATTTGTGAATAATTGTAAGCCAAGGTTAAATAGGCTCTGCTTTTAGCGGTCTTGTCTTTTCGAAATATCAATGCGTTTCATCGGTTCTACACCTTCCACGAGTTTGTCTTTCCCGTAGATGAAATCCTCACGTTCGTAATTGGCTGGAGCAATTTCTTTGGTGAGGAAAATCGCTTGCTTCGGACAAGCCTCCTCGCACAAACCACAGAAAATACAACGCAACATGTTGATCTCATAGATCGCTGCATACTTTTCTTCGCGGTATAAATGCTCTTCGCCTTTCTTCCGTTCATCCGACACCATAGTGATGGCTTCTGCCGGACAACTTACAGCACACAATCCGCATGCAGTGCAGCGCTCAGCGCCATTTTCATCACGCTTTAAAACGTGCTTGCCTCGGTAAACTTCCGAAAACTCACGTTGTTGCTCAGGATACTTTACCGTTGCGGGACGCTTGAAAAAGTGGCTCATCGTAATGCCTAAGCCTTTGATCACTGCAGGGAGGTAAGATCCCTCTGCCAATGTGAACTTCTTGTCTGAAACAACTACCGATCGGTTACTTAAAGGTTTCATAGCTTAAGATTTTCCTGTTATGGTTGGCGAAGTAAAATAACAGTTCCTGTGATAAATATATTGATCAATGCCAATGGGATCATGTATTGCCATCCCAAGCGCATCAATTGATCGTAGCGGAAACGCGGAAGCGTCCAACGAATCCACATGAAGAAAAAGATGAAGGCAAAAATTTTCATGAAGAACACAATGGTTCCGATAATCGTGATCCAGTTTTGCGACAAGCCAAGATCATCCATAAATGGGAAGTTGTAGCCTCCGAAGTACAAACTCGCCATAAATGCCGAAGAAATAAACATGTTGATGTATTCAGCAAACATGAAAAAGCCCAACTTCATCGAACTGTATTCTGTGTGATAACCTCCAACCAACTCAGCCTCACATTCTGCAAGGTCGAATGGCGTACGGTTACACTCAGCAAATGCACAAACGATAAAGAGAATGAAGCCTAGCGGCTGACTAAAGAAATTCCAAGTAAACCAGCCATCGTGCCAGAAACCGTGCTGTTGGTCAACGATTTCCTTAACGCTCAAAGTGCCAGTCATCATGATCAAAGCGATAAGCGCCAAGCCCATACTAAGTTCGTAGCTGATCATTTGCGATGAAGCGCGGATCGCACCCAACAAGGAGAATTTGTTGTTCGATGCCCATCCACCGATCATAATCCCGTAAACACCTAACGAAACAACTCCAAAAACGTAGAGCACGCCGATGTTGAGGTCCGACACTTGAAGTGAAACTTGTCGGCCAGCAATTTCTAATGTATCACCCCATGGAATTACAACAGAGGTCATCAATGCTGTAAGCATCGCGATTCCAGGCCCGATGATGAATAAGAATTTGTCTGATGTATTTGGGATGATCTCTTCTTTGAAGAAAAACTTACCAGCATCAGCCAATGGTTGGAAAATCCCAAAAGGACCCGCACGGTCAGGACCAACTCGGTCTTGAAGGAAGGCTGCAATTTTACGTTCAGCGTAAGTGCTGTAAGTAGCGATGAGCAATGTAATCGAAAAAGCCACAAAGGCAATTACCGATTTATCGAGGAGGAACAACAAATCCATTTCAGCTCAGTTGTTTGTTAGGTAAGGTTACTGGAGACGCAACGAACTTGGTTTTTGTACCATAATGTCCTTGCGAAATTACTGAGTGGCGAGATAGCTTGCGTGGGCCTTCTTCTGTCCAATCTGAAGGTGCTTTTTTATCGAAACGACAAGTGTTGCAGATAAACTCTTCAACTTCGCCCCATTGGTCTTTTCTGCCTGTAATGCGGTAAATTTCTTGTCCATACTTCCACAAAACTGTTTTACCAGAACATTTGTCACAATTGCGGTGTGCGTCAACTGGTTTAAGGAACCAAACACGGCTTTTGAAACGGAAGGTCTTGTCGGTTAAAGCGCCTACCGGACAAACATCGATCATGTTTCCTGAGAAGTCATTGTCGACTGCGTGTTGGATATATGTACTGATTTCAGATACTTCACCGCGGTTAATCACCCCGTGAACACGCTCAGGTGTAAATTGATCTGCCACTTTTACACAACGGTAGCAAAGGATGCAGCGCGTCATGTGCAATTGAATCTTGTCGCCAATATCGATCTTCTCGAAGGTGCGACGCTCAAATTCGTTACGTGTTTTGCTTTTGCCGTTCTCGTAGCTCAAATCTTGCAAGTGGCATTCGCCCGCTTGATCGCAGATAGGGCAGTCGAGTGGATGGTTCAACAACAAGAATTCAACAACTCCATTGCGTGCATCAACTACTTCTGGTGATGTGAAATTTTCCACTTCCATTCCATCCATCACAGTAGTTCTGCATGAAGCCACCAATTTGGGCATCGGACGTGGATCTTTTTCTGAACCTTTCGAAACTTTCACCAAGCAAGTACGACAGTAACCGCCTGATGTCTTCAGTTTTGTATAATAACACATCGCAGGTGGTGCCACGTCAGGACCAATCATTCTGGCTGCCTGAAGGATCGTGGTTCCCGGTTCTACTTCGATGGTTTTATTGTCGATGGTAACTTTGAGTAAACTCATGATTCAATGCGTTAGGCGGTAACTGGTTGAGGTTTTACCGGCATAATCGGTTCGCGGTGACCGTGTTTTGGATCTTTTACTTTATCAGGATGTAGAACGTGGTGTTCAAATTCATGACGGAAGTGACGAACTGCAGCAGCTACTGGCCATGCAGCAGCATCACCGAGCGGACAAATCGTATTGCCTTCAATTTTCTTAGCCACTTCTACCAACAAATCGATATCGCTCATATTGCCCATCCCTTTTTCAAGGCGGTGCAGAACGCGCTCCATCCAACCTGTTCCTTCGCGACACGGGCTGCATTGTCCGCAGCTTTCGTGGTGGTAGAAACGACTGAAATTCCAAGTGTTTCTTACGATACATTGGTTTTCATCGTACACGATAAATCCTCCCGAACCGAGCATCGAGCCGGTTGCGAAACCACCATCGCTCAACGATTCGTAAGTCATTAATCGATCTTCACCTGTAGCGGTTTTGCAAACCAAGTAATCAGGTAAAATTGGAACAGAAGAACCTCCTGGAACACAAGCTTTCAGGCGCTTTCCATTAGCAATTCCTCCACAATATTGATCGGAGAAAATAAACTCTTCAACTGGCACACCGAGTTCGATTTCGTAAACGCCAGGTTTGTTGATATTTCCAGAAGCGGAAATCAGTTTTGTTCCAGTTGAACGACCGATTCCGATTTTAGCATATTCATCGCCTCCATCGTTCACAATTGGAACTACAGCTGCGATGGTTTCTACATTGTTTACAACAGTTGGGCAGCCATACAATCCCGCGATAGCCGGGAAAGGTGGTTTGATGCGTGGATTTCCACGCTTGCCTTCCAACGATTCGAGCAATGCCGTTTCTTCGCCGCAGATGTAAGCTCCACCACCAACTTGAACATACATGTCGTGGTTGAAGCCAGTTCCAAGAATGTTCTTTCCAAGCCAGCCATTTGCATAGGCTTCAGCGATCGCTTTTTCAACGATTCGAGCCACGTAAAAATACTCACCACGGATATATATGTAGGAAGTATTCGCACCAAGTGCAAAGCTTGATGTAATCATTCCTTCCACAAGAATGTGAGGAATGTGTTCCATCAAGTAGCGATCTTTAAAGGTGCCTGGCTCCGATTCATCGGCATTGCACACCAAATAGCGTGGAACGCCTTCTGGCTTCGCCAAGAAACTCCATTTCATCCCTGTAGGGAAACCAGCACCACCGCGACCACGCAGGCCGGATTTTTTCACCTCTTCCACAACATCGTCAGGGCTCATGGTTTTGAGCGCCTTTTCAACCGAGCGATATCCTCCATTGGAGCGATACACCTCGTAAGACTGGATACCTGGAATATGGTCGTTGGCTAAAAGCAGTTTTCTACTCATGTTTCAGCTCACTTCGTATTTTGAAAATCAAGATCAGTATAACTCTTCCGTTTGCCTTCGGTGCGCAATCTGTCGAGGAGAGCATCAACGCGGTTTTCGGTAAGGTTCTCGTGGTATTCTGCACCGCACTGAAGCATTGGCGCTGATCCGCATGAACCAAGGCATTCTACAGTTTTTAAGGTGAACATTCCATCGGGCGTTGTTTCGCCTTCGCGGATGTTTAATTTTTTGCCAATGTAAACAACGATGTCTTCTGCACCGCGCGTCCAACAAGAAGACGTACGACAAACTTCAAGTACGCATTTACCAACTGGTTTGAGGTTGTACATTGAATAGAAGGAAGCCACTTCGAAAACTTCGATCGACGAAATCTTCATCAGTTCGGCTACATAATCCATCACTTCAGCACTCAGCCAGCCATCAGCTTCTGCTTGTGCAACGTGAAGAACAGGCAACAAAGCCGATTTGTGCTTTCCTTCAGGATAGCGTTTCATGAGTGCTTCTATGGTTTGAAGCGCTTCATCACTAAATCGGATTTTGCCCCTTACTTCGGGGTTAAATTCTCTGGTTCCTTGTGTTGGAGCTGCCATGCTGTTCTTATTTATGCGTCCAGTTCACCTGCAATTACATTCATGCTCGACAACGTGAGGATAGCGTCGGAAAGCATTTGACCTTTAATCATTTCCGGATATGCTTGATAGTAAATGAAGCAAGGGCGGCGGAAATGCAAACGGTAAGGAGTTCTTCCACCATCCGAAATCAGATAATATCCAAGTTCTCCATTTGCGCCTTCTACCGAATGATACACTTCACCTGGAGGAAGATCAACTTCGCCCATTACAATTTTGAAATGCCAGATTAAGGCTTCCATCGAATTGTAAACTTCTTCTTTCTTAGGAAGATAAAATTCTGGACAATCAGCATGGAAGTTTCCTTCTGGAAGATTGTTGTATGCTTGGTTGATGATTTTAAGACTTTCGCGGATTTCATTCTGACGCACCATAAAACGATCGAATGTATCGCCTTGGGTTCCTACAGGAATCTTGAAATCGAAATCTTGGTAAGAGCAATATGGGTTCATCACACGCACATCGTAATCTACACCAGCTGCGCGAAGATTCGGTCCAGCAAAACTGTAGCTTAGTGCTTTTTCGGCGCTGATTGGTCCTACGTTTACTACACGATCCATGAAGATACGGTTGCGTGTAATGAGTCTATCAAATTCTTCGAATCTTTTCGGGAAGCCCGCCAAGAAATCTTTCAATTTGGCATGGAAACCTGGCGTAAAATCGCGTTCGAATCCTCCAACTCTACCAATATTGGTCGTAAGTCGCGCCCCTGCAAGCTCCTCAAACATGTCATAGATACGTTCGCGCTCTTGGAACATGTAGGTGAATCCTGTGAGTGCACCTGCATCAACGCCCAATACTGCGTTGCATACAAGGTGGTCGGAAATACGTGCAAGCTCCATGATAATCACGCGCATGTAATCGACCCTTTTCGGGGATTCAACTTGCAGGAGTTTCTCTACTGTCATGTGCCATCCAATGTTGTTGATAGGCGCAGAGCAATAGTTGAGACGATCTGTGATAGGAGTTACTTGGTAGAAAGGACGGCGCTCTGCCAGCTTTTCGAAAGCACGGTGAATGTAACCGATGGTAGGTTCGGCCGACATGATTATTTCGCCATCCATTTGCAGGATGTTTTGAAATACACCGTGGGTTGCAGGGTGCGTTGGACCAAGATTCAGTGTGTTGTACTGTTTCTCTTCCGTTTTTAAAAAGTCTTCTCCGAAGATTGATTGTTCTGTCATTGCTTCTGGATTAGCGGCCAAAAAATCGGTCGTCTTTATCGTCACGACTGGAATCTTCCAGCGGATATTGTTTGAGGAGAGGAAAAATCTCCATGTGGTCTACATTGAGGATTCTTCTTAAGTCAGGGTGCCCATCGAAGCGCACACCGAAATTGTCGTAAGTTTCACGTTCCATCCAGTTAGCGCCAAGCCAAATACCTGAAGCAGTTGAAATTACTGGATCAGCTTCTGGAATCCAAGCTTTTAAGCGGAGACGGTAGTTTGCATAAAGGTTGTGCAAATGGTATACAACGCCAATTTCCTTCCCTGCTTGTTCGGGCATGTGTACCGCAGTAAGATCGGTGAGATAATTGAAGCCCATTTCTTCATCTTCTTTCAAAAAACGAAGAATTTCTGCAGCAAATGCTGGTACGATTTCGATGTTTAATTGATCGAAATTGATGTAAGCTTCAAGAATTCCATCCGCAAATTTTTCCTGCAAGCGACTCAGTACTATATCGTTGTTCAGCGTCATGGTTATACGATGCCGTAAGAGGCCAAAAGTTGTTTGTACTCAGGTGAATGACGGCGGCGTAGGCTTTCATCGCGAACGAGATCTTGGATACGCATCACACCATCTATAATTTGCTCCGGGCGCGGCGGACAGCCAGGCACGTAAACATCCACAGGAATGATCTTGTCGATGCCTTGAAGCACGCTGTATGTATCGAAAATTCCACCGCTAGAAGCGCAAGCTCCAACAGCAATTACCCAACGCGGTTCGGCCATTTGTTCGTAAACCTGACGAAGTACGGGTCCCATTTTTTTGGCAATGGTTCCCATTACCATGAGTAAATCAGCCTGACGAGGCGAAAAACTCATTCTTTCGGAACCAAATCGCGCTAAGTCGTAGTTAGAACCCATGGTTGCCATGAATTCGATTCCGCAGCATGATGTTGCGAAAGGCAGTGGCCACATCGAATTTGCGCGGGCCATTCCGATTACTTTGTTAAGGCTGGTGGCGAAGAACCCTTCACCTTGGATGCCCTCTGGGGCTTCAACCAATTTCACGTCGCTCATGATCTTGCTTCCTTGTTTAAATTATTCCCATTTAAATGCTTGTTTTTTCCTCAAGTAAAGGAAACCGAGCAGGAAAAGGGCTACGAAAATCCCCATGCTTGAGAAGCCATACCAACCAAGTTCTTTGAAATTGGTTGCCCATGGATAGAAGAAAATAACTTCTACATCAAAAAGCACAAATAAAATAGCGGTAAGAAAATACTTGATCGAAAACGGTAAACGGGCATTGCCTTTCGACTCGATACCACATTCGAAGCTGTCGAGTTTGTTTTCGGTCTTTCTAGATGGGCCGATTAAGTGCGTAACTACCAGCACTAGTACAACAAAACCCAATGCAAACACCAATTGGATAAGCATAGGGAAGTATTCACTTGTAAACATAGCTATTCGTTTTTTCCTGCGGATAAACTAACAACAACGGTTGTGCATTGTTTTATCCGTTAGGGAATTTGGGTGCAAATGTAAAGTAAAAATGGTGTTGGAAATCGTCAAAGTGGAGATGTTTTCTTTTATCGGATTGAATCTTTCGAACAACCAACAAAAAATCATTTTACAGGGTTTCGGTATAGTTGAGTTCTTTCGAAAAAGTTTCTTCTACACCCCAAATTGCCCACAAGGAAAGCAGTAAACAAATTATGCCAACTACAACTGCTGCACCGAGTGTTCCGATAGGGGCTTCAAGCGCTTTAAATCCTGCGGTAATTGGAATCACTGCGCCACGCACAAAGTTTGGAACGGTGGTCGTAACAGTGCTGCGGATGTTGGTGCCAAATTGTTCGGCAGCAATGGTAACAAAAAGCGCCCAGAAGCCAGTTCCTGTGCCCACCAAAAAGCATACGAAGTAGAACCATTCGGCACTTCTGCCCGCCGTTGTACCAAAATACATCCACATAACAACAGCCGAAAAGAACAAGTAAAGCATCACCACTTTGCGGCGGCTTTTAAATAACTGACTTAGCATTCCACTAATCAAATCGCCCACAGATAAACCTAAATAGGCATACATCACCGCTTGTGCGTTAATCACTTTCCCATTCACTTGGAGCAACGATCCTCCAAAGTTTTCTGCCAAGGCAATCAGGATTCCGATGGCATACCAAACAGGCAAGCCAATAAGAATGCACTTCAGGTATTTGATAAACACGGTTTTGGTTTTAAAGAGCGAAAGGAAATCGCCCCGTGGAGCTTCTTCTTGATGCACTTTTTTGAACATTTCTGATTCGAGTGTGCCAATCCGCAAGACTAACAAAAGCAAGCCGAGCACGCCACCAATTATATACGCAACTTGCCAATTTTCGAGTTGTATTGAAGTAATGGATTCTATGGCTTGTGAAATGCCTGCACTTTCGCCGCCAACTACTGCAGCCAGCACCGCGCCAAGCGCTCCAAATGTCACGATAATCATCGTGCCGTAACCGCGAGTTTCTTTGCTCATGACTTCGGCTACAATGGTGATTCCAGCGCCTAATTCGCCCGCCAAACCAACACCTGCAATAAAGCGGATTATGGCATAAGAGGTAATGTCGCCTACAAATGCATTGGCAATATTGGCTGCCGAATACATTAATATAGACCCAAAGAGCACTTTGAGTCGCCCTTTTTTGTCGCCCAAGATTCCCCACAAAATACCTCCAACGAGCATTCCACCCATTTGCCAATTGAACAGCTGAAGGCCATAGTTTTTGAGGTCAGCTTCGGAGGTGTAGCCTAAACTAATGAGGCTTTCTTTTTTTACTACATTAAAAAGGATCAAATCGTAGATGTCTACAAAATAGCCCAAAGCAGCAACAGTGATCAGCAGCAATGCGGATCTGTTTTCTTTTGCAAAAATTCGATTCATCGTTGAACTTGACGTTGAACCCAATCAACAACATGTTGAAGTACTGCTTCCTTTTCGGGTTCGTTGTGGATTTCGTGGTACATGCCGTCCCAAAGCTTGTATTCGGCAACCACATTGGCTTTCCGAGCAAATTCTTCCGAAGCAGGTTGGGAAGTGATTTTATCGTCGCCACCATGCATAATCAACGATGAAACTTTCAATTCGTTGGCATGTTGCATCGCGTAAAGTCCAGCTTGGTAAAGGTTCATAAAGAACGAAGCCGAAATTTTGTCGTGCACCAAACGGTCGCGCTCGTATGCCTTTACGATTTCAGGATCGTGCGATAAATGCGCTGTTTTAAGCTTAGATCCTTGTGTAAAACCAGGATAAAGATTACGCATCAAGTGCGCCAGTTTCAGCTGAAATGCTGGCGGATCAAAGGCCAGTTTCAGCCATGGTCCAGTGGCAATTACACCCTTCACCGTATTGGGTTTTTTTAGCGCGTAATTGAGCACCAAATTCCCACCCATGCTGTGCCCATAAAGAAAAACAGGCTTGTCTTTAAACTGTAAACGCGCGCGTTCCAAAAGCTCATCGATGCCATCTAACAATTGATTGTAGTGGGTGATATGCCCCTTTTTCCCTTCCGATTTACCATGGCCGCGCTGATCGAATGCAATTATTGCAATTCCATGCGTGGCAAAAAACTCAGCAAATCTTCTGTAACGGCCACTGTGTTCGCCCATGCCGTGCACCAAAGCAATTACAGCAATGGTCTCCGTGCCTGGCAATGGCTGCCAAACCTGTCCGTGGATTTTCAACTGATCAGAACCGGTTCGCCAGCTAAAGTTGGTGTGTTGCATGGGGATTTGTGCTTTGGGTAAAAATAGAAATATGTAACATCATTTGATTAAACGATTGATAAATATCTAAATCTAAACACGATATTTTTTCATTTGGCCATTTATCAAAATGATAAACAGGCAGATACGTGTTGGCTTGATGCGAGTAAATAGAAGCCTTCACATTTATTTCACTTTTTCATTCCAATTCAATTCGTAGGTTTGAGCAAAGGTTTTGTTATGATCAAGCGCATCTTCAAGATAATTGGTGGAATTTTCATTTTGTTTTTACTACTTTTCGGTGGGTTGCTAGCCTTTTCCACGATCACAGATTATTCGCCAGAGCCCGGCGCTGTTGAAGCAACCGAAACAATTGGCGAAGGTTTAGCACTCGCTGGTGATACGTTTTCGGTGCTCATTTGGAATGTTGGTTATGGTGGCTTAGGTGCTGAAATGGATTTCTTTAACGACGGAGGAAAAATGGTGCGCCCCGATGAAGAGCAAGCAGCAAAATACCTGAAAGCCATTTCTCTTTTCGCGAAAAACATGCGCGATTCGGTAGATTTCATGTTGCTTCAAGAGGTAGATCGAAACAGCAAAAGGAGCTGCAACATCGATCAAGTTGCGATCATCCAGCAAGAACTTCTAGGTTTCAATTCCACGTTCGCGCTCAATTATGATGTAAAATTCGTGCCTGTGCCTTTCGGATTTCCTTACACACCTTATGGCAAAACCTACGGTGGATTGGCCAGCTACTCACGGTTCAAGCCATCATCCAGCGTTCGCGTGCAGTATCCAGGTGGTTTCGATTGGCCAACAAAACTCTACATGCTAGATCGCTGCGCACTTGAGCAACGTTTTCCTATCCCCGGAGGGAAAGAGCTAATTGTTGTAAACACCCACAACACCGCCTACGATGCAACTGGTAAGATCAAAAAACTAGAAATGGCGTTCATGAAAAAACGTTACGAAGCCGAAGTTGCCAATGGTAACTATGTGGTGATGGGCGGCGACTGGAACCAAGTGCCACCAGGTTTCGACTCTAAACGTTTTAATCAACAAATGCCTGAAGGTTACACGCCACAATCGTTGAGCATTGATCAAATTGCTAAAGATTTTACCGTGAGTTTCGATAGCACATTGGCCACCAACCGTAGCAACGATGAGGTATTCGACCCTTCAACAACCTACACCACGCTGATTGATTATTATATGACTTCCCCAAACATCGAAGTGCTCAGTGTGAGAGGTATCGACATGCAATTTAGATGGTCTGATCATCAGCCAGTTGTATTGAAGTTTAGAATCAAGTAATTTTCTTGTGTAGAATCATTCCAAATAACTTTCCTTTTTTATCTTTGCCGCATGCAATTCAACGGTGAAGAACAAGAGCAAGATGGAGCGAAAGCTTTGCCAGTAGCGCTGTGTCGCATGTTTTGCGCATGTTTGGATGTTGATTCAAAGCATAAAAAGAAAAAGTGTTGCAAGAAGTATAAGCATGGCCGCCGTTGCGGAAGTTGCCCAAAGTGATTTGATCTCCAACTATTCTGCTTGTTGCTTGTTTCGATTGTATGACTCTTCGACAAATCCTTCTCAAAAAGCTGTATCCGTTCATTGCTAAAAATTCCCGTAAAACAGGAAACGGAATCGTATTGGAAAAGCCAGTTCAATCGCAAGCTTTGCAGCCGATCGACCAAGTGCCACTGCAGCTCAACACCGGCGAGGAAATTCAACTCAGCAAGTACAAGGGTAAAAAAGTTCTGCTGGTGAATACAGCTTCCGATTGCGGCTACACTGGCCAATACGAAGAATTGCAGAAACTGCAAATTGAAATGCCCGAAAAGCTTGTGGTGATTGGTTTTCCTGCCAACGATTTTAAGGCACAAGAAAAAGCAGGCGACAAAGACATTGCAGCATTTTGCCAAAAAAACTATGGCGTAACATTCCCACTTGCAAAAAAATCAGTAGTGGTGAAAAAAGGCGCACAGAATCCAGTGTTTAAATGGCTATCCGACCCAAAAAGTAATGGTTGGAACGACCAAGAACCAGTTTGGAATTTCACCAAGTATTTGATCAACGAACAAGGCGAGTTGATCGGCGTTTTCGGCCCCGCGGTTTCTCCGTTAGAAGACGTAATCAGGAAAAAAATTTAATAGGCTTCAAAATCCTCAGTGAGTTTTTGCAAATAGGCTTTTCCTTCTTCGTACAACCTCACATTGGCAAAAGGATCCACGTATTTTTCAAAAACAAGCCGCTTTTCAGAGATCATATACACAAGTTCTCCTTCGGGCCTTTTCCATCCCAAGCCTTCGTCGAACGAGTAAAACGCGAATTCTTTAGTGTATGGATTCATTAGGTTTTTACTCCAATTGAACTTGCTTGCATCCAAGTTGAGCTGATGCAATAGGGTAGAAGCCAAGTCGAGTTGAGAAGCAATGCGGTGGTATTGCTTTCCACGAAATTCTGGTTTAATCACGTTGCCATAAAAAACCAACGGAATTCTTCGGTATTCGGGCTGCACATAGTTGTAATCGCGCGGTGTGTTGTGGTGATGATCCGAAACAAACACAAACAAGGTATTGTTAAACCAAGCTTGTTTTTTCGCTCCGCGGATAAAGTCGCCTAATACAGAATCGGCATACTGCAATGCGTTGAGGTAATCGGTTTGTGGAGCGCCCCATGTTAGCTTCCCGCGAACTGGAATGTCGTATGGTGCATGGGTGCTTTGGGTAAACATGGAAGCAAAGAAGGGTTGCTTCACGTTTTGAAGATCTTGCAGCTGTTTCTTGTAGAGTTCGTCGTCCTGAACGCCAAGCCTTCCGCGGTAAGCGCCCTCTGGAAAATCTTCTTCCTCTTCAACTGTATTGAAACCGCTGTGGTAGATGTACGATTTAATGTTTCCATAAATCAGCTGACCACCAAACTTGAACGATGAGTGGTAGCCGAGTTTCTTGAATGGTTCCACCAGACTTGGAAGTGCCGGATATTTCGATGGGATCGTAACAATTGAGGTGCGTGGCTGAGCCGGAAATGCCGAGAAGACGGCACCCATGCCTTGGTCGCTCAAATTGCCTGATGCATAACAACTGTCGAACGACACACCTTCTTTGATCATCGCTGTTAAATTGGGCGCCATGCCTTTATAACCGCCCAATCCTTCCACAACATCGGCCGCCCAACCTTCAAAAATGATGAGGCAGATGTTTGGGCGTGTGTCTTCGATGAATCGAATTGTGGTGTCTTTTTCAACCTTGTAGAGCTCTTTCACAATGGCAGCAGCCTTTTCAGAGGGCATGAAATTGTAAGGCTT
>CANHIS010000029.1 GCA_947460255.1 Bacteroidota bacterium | reverse complement strand
GTACATTGTTCTTGCTCTTTGTTACTTGCCTATCGATACCGAAAGTATCCCAACCACCAAAAGAACCATAGCCGAAATGCAGATTTTCACCATAAAAACCAATCGCGGTAACTTTATGACTTCCAGACTCGCCAGATTCATTCAAAACAAAAGTCTCTTTAAATTCCGCACCATCGCCAGCAAGACCGCCAGTAACAGCAACGCCTGATGGCAAATTTGTCCTTAAACCACGAACTAGTTCCGACCCGTTAACATTCAAGCCATCAGACAAGACAAAGACATGTTTTAGACCTTCTTTCGGAAGTTGTTCGATAATTGTCTGCCCGCAGGAAAAACTATCTTCTGAGGTTTCCACTGGAACACTAACATAGGAAATTGTACTTTTCTCGAATTCAATTGCAGTAGCTACAATAGAATCATCAAGAACAGAGGTTCCTGCTATTTCACCAGATGTTGAACAACCCATAAAACCTGCACCAGGAAAAAGGGCTTGAAGATTAATTAATTGTTCAGGTGAACTAAATTGGGAAGAAGATGCGAAAACCAGCACCAAATGCGGTTTCTTTACGCCTGTAGAAACTAATGGTCGAACCCATCCTTTAGATGCGTTCCAGGTAATTTGTTCTAAAATCATGACGTTGTAGAGTTGTTACATAGGTGAGTTAAATCGGGATTTTCTTTGATCCAATTTACGCCTCTCAAATGAAACAGTTATGATAAAGGCATAGGTGTTCTTACTCACAAGAAGCATTTGAGAAAATGTAAAAAAAATCCCGAAGCATTGAAATCTATTGGCTTCAACACTCCAGGATTAAATATTATTTACCAAATCCGATTAAAAGATTACATCGGTCGTATGGAAACAATGTATGAAATTATCTTTTTATCGTAATGCTACCCGACTTCTCAACAGCACTTCCAATCAAATCTTTGCCTTTCATAACATAAAAGTAAACGCCTTCAGGTGAGGGAGAGCCATTTATTGCTCCATCCCATTTCCCATTTAGATCACTCCAAGTTACGATTTCACTGCCCCAACGATTAAAAATTGCAAAGCTTAACTCAGCCATTCCCTTGATGTTTGGAACAAAATTATCGTTAAATCCATCTCCATTTGGCGTGAAGCTGTTGGGGATTGCTACAACCAAATTTCCGGAAATTACAGTAACAGTTCTAGATAGAGAATCTGAGCAACCTTCATTGTTTGTTGAAACCAATTTAACGACATACTCACCTTCAATGCCTAAAACAAATGGACTGCCAGAAACTACTTCATTTATTTCGCCGTCTAAATAAAACACCGACTGATCTGCATTCAAGCTAGTGTTAACAGCCACAACAGAAAGAGGAGCCAAACCATTGTCGCTTGATAAATTAAAATCAGCTATAACGCCATTATCAATAAACGTAAGTTGGTCTGAATCAACATTGCAGGCACCTGTAATCGTTAACGTATAGCTTCCAACTGAATTAATAGTGATGGTTGACGTTGTTTCACCAGTTGACCATAAAATTCCTTGAGTTTCATCAGTAGTTAAAACAACAGGTTCAAAATCGCACACAACAAGCGGTGAATTAGTAAGAATTTCGGCGTCTACCAAAGCACCTTCTGTGAATTGAATTCGTGTGGCAGCACTTCGACAATTTCCTTCTGAAGATTGAACAAACAAATCAGGCAATACAGAAATGTCGGGCTGCAACGAAGATCCACTTCCGACTTGTTGGCTTAAATTCAGGTCATTAAACCAAGATATTGTCCCTGTAGACGAAGCGGTTAAAGTAGGCAGCGGTTGACCGGCACAATAAACAATGCTAGTGTCAGTAATGGGAGCGTCGGGCGTATCGTTGAATGAAACGTTTACTGGAGTTGGAAGACTTGCACAGCCAGGAAAACTCTGCGTTACGTAATACGTTGCGTCGATGTTCTGCGCTGGGATGTAACCATTTCCTGATTGTAACAAATTTGACAACGCAGCATCGCTATACCAACTCACATCGGCACCAGGCAACACTCCAGCAACTATTGCCGTTGGCTGTTGTCCATCACAAAAAGACGTTAATCCTGAGATTGAAGGCGCTGCTATTGCAGAAATTATATTCACAGTTTGTGTTAAAACACTAATACATGCTCCGATTCCGACTGTATAGGTGATTGAAACGGGACCGTTTAAACCGTCAGGAAAAAGCAAAGAACCAGCAACGCCTGTTCCAGACCAAGTTCCTCCTTGAGTTCCTGCAATCCAAGTATTTAATTGTATAGGTTCTGTAGCATTACAAAGTGCTCCAGGAGAATTCCATAGTGGATCTCCACCTACGTTAACTTGAATACTCTGCTGAGATTCAACAATGCACCCACCGATACCTACGGTATATGAAATCACAATCACCCCGCTTAAACCCGAAGGATTAAATGTGCTTCCAGTTACACCCGTTCCTGACCACGAACCACCTTGAGTACCGGTAACAAGTGAAGTTAAATCGATTGGATCCACCGAACTACAAAGTGATGTTGGAGCATTCCATGCAGCAGACAATTGTTGGCCATTTAAGTTTACTTGAACCGCCGAACTTCTGCAAGACCCAGTTCCTGCTACAACAAAAATACTAGGTGCTTGGCTTTCTAAAGGTGTAAAATTATTCCCTGTACCAATAACCTGAGTAAGAGCTTGGTCGTTGTACCAAGTTATTGTAGAAGATGAAGTTGCGGTAAGTTGTGGAAGCGGTGAACCCGGACAGTAGCTAATTTCGGTTGTGGTAATTGGTGTTGATGGGGCATCTGAAAAAGTAACATTTACCGGAGTGGCAATCACATTGCATCCTGCGAAGAATTGAGTAGCGTAATAAAGTGCATTTACGCCAGCTGGAGGATTAAAAACTGGCCCTGTAAACAACAGATTTGTGAGATTAGAATTTGAATACCAATTGTATGTTGCTCCAGATAATCCAGTGGCGGTTAATGCTGCAGGCGTTTGAGATCCATTGCAAAAGTTAGGACCGCCGCTAATTGATGGACCAGAAATAGAATTCACAATGTTTAACTGTTGGGTTAAAGAGCTTATGCAGTTACCGTTTCCAACAGTGTATGTTATTGTTAATAAACCATTGATACCATCGGGGAATAAAATCGGACCTGCAATTCCAGTTCCTGACCAAGTTCCACCAGTTGTTCCAGTTACATATAAATTTAAATTGATCGGATCCGATTGCCCACAAAGTAAGCCAGGCGAAACCCAAGTTGGATCTCCACCAGAATTTACGAAAATGGTTTGTTGAGATTCAACTATGCAGTCGCCCGAACCAACCAAATAAGAAACTACTTGATTGCCTGAAAGGCCAGTTGGATTGAAAAAGCCATCCACAACTCCATTGCCAAAGAAAGCACCACCCAATGATCCCGTTACAAGTTCGAATAAATCAATTGGTTGTGCATCATTACAAACAACACCGGGATTCGTCCATGCTGCAGAAATCGGATTTGAAAATGGATTACAACCATCAGAAATGTAAGTTGCAGATCCATCAGTATCAAATAAAACAGTTGCCCCATTGGAAGCTCCAGGCTGGCCTGCTTGATTTACTAACAATGCGCGATCATAAGAAACAGCATCACTACATCCTGCCGGATTCGTAAAACTCATCGATAAGGTGCGGATACCTGTACCGAAGTTTGCAAAATTGCCAGCTACAGTTCCTCCACAGTGAAAAATCACGTAGAGCGTATCTGTTAATCCAGCAAAAGACAAACCGCTCATATCGGCGTTCGTACTCGTAAAAAGAAGAACCTTACTGTTTGCGGGCAATATTCCATTTGTAGGCTCAAGAATAAAACCACAAGAGCCAACGGTAGAATTCAGTTCTGCAACTTTGGTTGCTGTTGAAGCATCTTGGCACACACCTGACCATGAATTTGAAACATTTGGCCATGTAACCTGCAAATCTGTTACATTGAGTGCCGTTGGCCCAACCTGAAATGATACTTGTTCGTTTAATCCTTCAGCAGAAGGACAAGCATCCACCAAGATCCTGTTTATTTCAAAACAAATTGTAACTGATTGTGCTAATGACAAATGCGTGAATAAAACAAGCATTGTCAAGGAAAGTAAAATTCGTTTCATGTGATAACAGTCGTGCAAAGAAATGCGAAATTATCCGATCTGTTAAATTTTCAACAATTTCCTATGTAAATTAATTGTCATTAAAAGTTTTAGAGCAGAACAGCTGATTATATTTGCACATGCAGGAAACCATATTGATCTTAGACTTCGGATCACAGTACACTCAACTGATTGCCAGAAGAATACGTGAACTTAATGTGTATTGTGAAATTCATCCATATAACAATTTTCCAATACCAAATTCTTCTGTAAAAGGAATCGTTCTTTCAGGAAGTCCTCACTCAGTAAAGGAAACAGACGCTCCAGAGATTGATTTAAATCCATTCCTAGGAAAACTTCCCATCCTTGGTGTATGCTATGGAGCACAATATATTGCAGACCGATTTGGCGGTGAGGTATTGAGATCTCAAATCCGTGAATACGGCAGAAGTCACCTTCAAACCAAAACTTCAAGCCGCCTTTTAAACGGCATGCCCAATAACTCTCAAATTTGGATGTCGCATGGCGATTCAATTCAATCTGTTCCAAAAGGATATACAATTTCTGCAGCCACTGAAGATATCCCTGTAGCTGCATTTGAAAATGAAGCACAACATGTTTACGGGATTCAGTTTCATCCTGAAGTAACCCATTCAACGGATGGAAAACAACTGCTTCAAAATTTCGTTTGCGACATTTGTGGCTGCGTTCAAGATTGGACTCCAGACTCATTTATCATTTCAACCATAGACCAACTCAGAAAAACTATCGGAACAGACCGAGTTGTGCTAGGTTTGAGTGGAGGTGTAGATTCTTCGGTTGCTGCATTATTATTACACGAGGCAATTGGTAATCAGCTGTTTTGCATATTTGTAGACAATGGTTTGCTCAGAAAAAACGAGTACGAACAAGTTTTGAGAGACTACACCGAAATGGGCCTTCAAATACATGGAGTTTCTGCCGGAAAAATGTTCCTTGATGCCTTAAAAGGAGTTGAAGATCCAGAACAAAAACGAAAAACTATTGGTCGTTTATTTATTGAAGTTTTCGATGAAGAGGCGCATAAAATTGAAAATGTTTCATGGCTTGGTCAAGGAACAATTTACCCTGATGTTATCGAGTCTATTTCGGTAAAAGGCCCTTCAGCGACCATCAAATCGCATCACAATGTTGGAGGTCTTCCTGATTTCATGAAACTTAAAATTGTTGAGCCGTTAAGATCTCTCTTCAAAGATGAGGTGAGAAAAGTTGGCTTGGCTTTGGGATTAAAGCCCGAGATACTTAATCGACATCCTTTTCCAGGTCCAGGATTAGCAATTCGAATTCTGGGAGACATTACGCCTGAAAGGGTTCGCATGCTTCAAGAAGCAGATGCTATTTTTATCGACAATCTGAAACAGTCGGGAGAATATAAAAATGTATGGCAGGCTGGTGCAATCTTTCTACCAGTAAAAAGTGTTGGTGTGATGGGAGATGAACGTACCTATGAACATGTAATATGCTTGCGCGCTGTAACCTCTCATGATGGTATGACAGCAGATTTTTCGCACCTTCCACATGCTTTACTTGGGAAGATTTCAAATGAAATCATCAATAGAGTCAAAGGCATCAACCGAGTAGTTTTCGATATCAGTTCTAAACCACCTGCAACCATAGAATGGGAATGATAAAATACTTGATTTGTTTGTGCGCTTTTCTAGGTCTTCATTTGGATCAAGCCACCGCCCAGCAAGACACCAGTAGGGCTTATGAGTGGAATGGCAGGATGGTGAAATATGTAAAAATCACCAAAGGTCAAACTTTGTATTCTTTGTCCAGAGAAGCGAAAACACCTCAAGATAGTTTGATAGCTATTAATCCAGAATTGGTAAACGGCCTTAAAACTGGGATGATAGTAAGAATTCCTTTGGGATTTGTTGAGAAGCCTAAAGGAACCATCAAGCGAACATCCAGTCTCGAGCACACTGTTAAAACAGGAGAAACAGCGTTCAGTATTGGAAAAAAATATGGTCTTTCTTCCGAAGAATTGTTCCAACAAAATCCAGATGCAAGAAACGGATTAAAGGTTGGAACTGTTTTAACGATCAACCCAAAATCGGGTGGCAAAATTCCAGAAAAAGCTGAACAGCAAATCAACAAAGAAGGAGAACCAGACAAGGTAGAATCCACCACACCAGCTGCTGCTGAAATTGATCAATCAAGATGCACCGATAAAAAGAAAGGCGACGCTCGTTCTTTAAAATTGGCTTTTCTATTGCCCTTTTTTGCCTCAGGCGATGAAGTAAATGCCAAAAGCAAGATTGGTTTAGAGTTTTACAGCGGCTGCAAAATCGCCCTCGACTCATTGAAAAAAGCGGGATTCAACATCAATGCTAGAATTTTCGATACGCAATCTGACTCTTCTGCCATTTCAAAAATTATAGAAAAGTCGGATTTTAAAGAATCAGAATTGATTATTGGGCCGTTGTATGCATCCGATTTTAAGACAGTTTCGAGCTTTGCAAATAAAGAAGGCATTCCGATTGTTTCCCCATTTTCGCAAAGCGACGCGTTGCTCGAAAATTCACCCAATGCAGTTAAAATCACTCCCGATCAAAAAACGTTGCTTGAAGAACTGAGTCGTTTTTTACTCAAAGACAAAAAGGCAGCAACTTTTACGCTCATAAGAAATTCAAATGCAAAAGACCAAGATGCTGCAAATTGGATTTCAGAAGTCTTCAAGAATGAAGGCAATCTAGCCGACGGAAGGTTCAAAGAAGTTGTCTTTTCAGGTGTAAACGAGATTCTATCCAACTTAAATGAGTCAACCGAAAACATCTTGATCTTCCCAACATCTGTGCAAGTTCAGGTGATTGATGCCATTGCCAAATTGAGCAGTAATCGATTGGGAAAAAGAATCACTTTGGTTGGATTGAACGAGTGGAATGGATATGAAAATATCGAGTTCGATCACCTCAATAACCTCAATTTCACATACGCAGCACCAACTAAACCCGACTTTACTTCACCTGCATCTAAATCGTTTCAAAGAAAATTCAGAGATGAATTCAAGGGCGAACCAACCAACTATGCATTCCAGGGGTTCGATGCAACTTTGTTTTTTGTAGATGCTTTAACCAGATTTGAAAAGCCTACACTCTCTTGTTTGGAGACAATGGCGTTAGCCTGTGGAATCAATTCTTGTTACAATTTTGTGCGGAATGGCAAAGAAAATGGACTAGAAAACAGATACGTAAACATTCTTCAACTGAATGATTTCGTGGCCAAGAAACTCAATTAACCATGACAAAGTCGCATATTGAGGAAGCCTTTAAAAAGCTTCAATTGGAAATTATTGCAAGTTTAGAAACGGCTGATGGCACTGGAAAATTTCAATTCGATGCTTGGCAGCGTGAAGAAGGTGGTGGCGGATTGACTTCTGTTTTAGAAAACGGAAGCGTACTAGAAAAAGGTGGCGTGAACTTCTCTGCCGTGAGCGGTTTATTGAACGCCCAAGCCGCGAAATCTCTTGGTGTTGAGGCTGGAAACTTTTTTGCAACTGGCGTCTCGATTGTTTTGCATCCTAACAATCCAATGGTTCCAATTATCCACATGAACATTCGGTATTTTGAAATGGATGGCGGGGCTTATTGGTTTGGCGGAGGTATCGATTTAACTCCGCATTATGTAAAGGAAGACCAAGCGAGAACTTTCCACCAAGCACTCAAGCAAACCTGCGACAAACACGATCCTTCATATTATGCCGAGTTCAAGGTTTGGGCAGATAACTACTTCTTCATCAAGCACCGCGAAGAAACCCGTGGTATTGGCGGAATCTTTTTTGATCGAATGAACGAGGAGAGCCGTGGAAAATCAAAAGAACAATTGTTTGATTTTGTGCTCGATGTAGGTAAAACGTTTGCACCTGTTTACACTAAGTTTATGCATGATTTGCAGCATGTACCTTTTTCAGATCAACACAAAAAGTGGCAATTGTTACGCAGAGGAAGATATGTTGAGTTTAATTTGGTGTACGACCGTGGTACTCGGTTTGGCCTAGAAACGGGAGGAAGAACTGAATCAATTTTAATGAGTCTTCCTGCAGAAGCAAATTGGAAATACGACTTCAAGGCAGAACCAGGATCTGAAGAAGAAAAAACCCTTTCTCTTTTGAAGAAAGGGCTTGAATGGGCCTAATTTAAATCCTCGTACTATCGAAGATCATTCACTTCAAATCCAGGAAACTCAGCCTTATTGAAAGAGAAAAATCCTGATGCTGTAGTTTCGTTAACGGTAAACTTTTTAATGTCGTAAGTATAAAGATTACCGTTGTTTCCAATAATCTCCGATTTCACTACCTGAATCAGATTCTTGTCGATGTACAATCGGATTGTGCTATAATCCTTCGTTTTAGGCGCTAACGGGTAAAGTTCGATGATGTGCACTGCCTTGGTTCCAACTTTCCCTTCTTTGATGTATTTATTCTTGAATCCCTTCTCGTACATCGTAAAAACGTTTTTAGGATTCAAAGCGTCGTCGCCTGAGGTAGGATCACTAATCTCAACCTCTTTGTCGGCCTTTAAGATCTTCCATACCACTTTGCCGTCGCTAATCAACAATTGGTCGCCCATATCGAGGCGATAAGCGTCTCCTTTTAACCAGAGTTTCCAATTTTGAACCTTATTAATTTTTCTGTCTTTGTTCACCAAAGAATAAGAGAAATCGGTTTTAATAGCGCTGTAAGAACGGGTTTTAGCGCTGAGTTTATCTAGTATTTGCTTGGCTTTCTTATCCTGTTGTGCGTTTATTGTGCTGAAGGATAAAGCGGAAAGTAAAAAGAAAAAGAGTATTTTTTTCATGGCATCAAAGATCGTTATTCTGTCCTTTCAAATATTGTTCCAGTGAAGTAATATCGCTATACAGTACTTTTCTTGCTTTGCTGCCTTCAAATGGACCGATAATTCCTGCTTTTTCTAACTGATCGATAATTCTTCCTGCTCGGTTGTATCCAAGCTTTAGTTTCCGTTGAAGCAACGAAGCAGATCCTTGCTGATGATTTACCACAATTTTTGCGGCATCTTCGAACATAGAATCACGGTCTCCGACATCAAAATCTTCCTCAGGATCGGCATTTTCATCGATGTATTCAGGCAAGATGAATGCTGATGGATAACCTCTTTGATTTCCAATGAAATCGCAAATCTTATCCACCTCTGGTGTATCTACGAATGGGCATTGTAAACGAATCAAATCGCTCCCTGTAGAGAACAATAAATCGCCTCTACCGATAAGCTGATCGGCTCCTCCAGAATCAAGAATAGTTCTTGAATCGATTTTTGAAGTTACACGGAATGCAATTCGTGCTGGGAAATTTGCCTTGATTGTTCCAGTAATGATATTCACCGACGGTCGTTGGGTGGCGATAATCAAGTGAATTCCGATAGCACGCGCCAACTGCGCAAGACGAGCTATGGGAAGCTCAACTTCCTTACCAGCAGTCATAATTAAGTCGGCAAATTCATCCACCACAAGCACGATGTATGGCATATAATGATGCCCGAGTTTCGGATTAAGCTTTCGGCTTTGGAATTTTGCATTGTACTCTTTGATGTTCCTAACCATGGCCATTTTTAACAGCTCATAACGTTGATCCATCAATACACAGAGAGAGTTTAATGTATAAACCACTTTTTTCACATCTGTGATAATTGCATCTTCATTATTAGGCAACTTGGCCAAGAAGTGCCTTTCGATTTTATTGAAAAGCGTGAGCTCAACTTTTTTCGGATCGACCAACACAAACTTAATTTGTGACGGGTGCTTTTTGTAAAGCAGCGAAACCAAGATGGCATTTAAACCAACCGATTTTCCTTGCCCGGTTGCACCAGCCATCAACAAGTGAGGCATTTTGGCAAGATCGGCTACAAAGTTTTCGTTGGAGATTGTTTTACCGAGCGCCACTGGAAGATCCATCGTGGTGTTCATGAATTTCTCACTCATGATGAGGGTTTTCATGGCCACGATTTCGGGGTTCTGGTTAGGAACTTCGATACCGATGGTACCTTTTCCAGGCATTGGAGCGATGATACGAATTCCTAAGGCCGATAAACTCAATGCAATGTCGTCTTCGAGATTCTTAATTTTCGAAATTCTTACTCCCGCAGCGGGAATAATTTCGTACAAAGTAACTGTTGGTCCAACGCTGGCGCTGATTTTTGCAATTTCGATATTGTAACTTTTCAGTGTCTCGATAATTCGATTTGAGTTGGCTTCAAGTTCAGCCTTGTCGACTTTAGCCTTGTTCGATCCATGATTTTCAAGCAAATCAGGTTCTGGATATCGATAAGAAGATAAATCTAAAGTCGGGTCATACTCGGCGATATCGAACTCTTGATTTTCACCTAGAACTTCGGTGAGATTCATTCGTTCCTTGTCTTCCTCACTGAGTGGCACGGGTTCTGAAAGAGCAATCGGTTCGTTCGAAAAAGGCGCAATCAACTCTTCCTCAGGCTCATCTGGAAGATCAGGCATGTTTATTTCAAGCGTTGGCATCGCTCCAGCATGAGCGGCAGAAGAAATCGCCTTCCCAGTTGTAACAAGTTCGATGGCTTGCGGAATTTCGTCGCTCCAAGGTTCTTCTTCCAGCGATTCCTCTGATATATCCTCTTCGAGATCATCATCCTCCTCTTCAAGTGTCTCTTCTATTTCATCAACTTGTTGCTTTCTACCAAATAAGCCTGATCTCAGTTTGTTTCCGGCAGCAGCCTGAGGAGTTTCCTCCACAGAATGGTCTACATCAGTTGTTGATTTTTCAGGAATTCGGAAATTGAAATTGAACGCCAACATGAGAAATACCATCAACGAAAAAACGAGAATCAAGACAACGCCTGGAACGCCGATGATAGAACGCATGTAATCGTAGAGGTGAAAGCCAAATCCGCCATACATTAAATCTTCGCTGAAAAGAAGCGCGCAGGTTACTGAAACGAAAATGAGCGAAAACAAAGAATATGTGAATGTCTTCCACATAGGCAGCAACGTGATGTTGAAGAACATCCGAAAGGCAACCAAAAATGTGTAAAATGGAATCAACAGTGCTGAAATTCCAAACCATTGGTGGATGAAAAAGTAAGCCATCAATGCACCAATTTCACCCATTCTGTTGGAAACTTCCGACTTGTTGTCGGACATTAAATCGAACCAAGGCACATCGCTTACCTTGTCGAAATCGTGACGCCAATTAAAAAAGTGAGACACGAACGAAAACAGGAGAAACAAAGAAAAAAGCAGGAGAAACAGACCGGTAATCCTTACAAATCTTTCGGAACGAAAAATATCTAAGAAACTGCTTGAGGGTGTTTTAGGAACGCCTGATTTTGCAGATTTATCCGCTCCATTTACAGACTTTTTTCCAGCATCAGGTGCTGGCTCAGTTCCTTCTGATTTTAGTCTGTTTGCCTTGATAGCCATAAGATTGGTTGAATAATTCTGAAACGTACAAAATTCGGCACATACGCAGACGAAAAAAGCCCTCGAGTGAAGGCTTTTCTACAGTTTTATCAACAAGCGAAAATCTACCTTCCACCCATCATTTTCATCAAGTCTTCTTGCGTCATTTTCTTGTAACCCTCTGGCACAACAAACATCTGGTCGTCAACTTTTTGCTTTGTGATTGAAGAAGCTTGAAAATTCATATTCATTCCCTGCTGTTCAAGCGAAAACTCCAACATTGCTCCTTCAATTTTCTTTAACGGGCCTTTTGCAAAACCATTGTTGAGATTGAGATCTTTTGCAAACCAAACATCCATTTCTGTTGTTTTTTTTGTTTCAGGATCAGTTACTTTCACGATTGCCTTTTTGCATAGATAACCGGCAATGGTTTTGGTTTCGTTTGTTACATCGACAATGGTATTCTTTGAAAATTTGTCGTTCTCTAAATTCTCAGCCTCACCATTGGTTTCAATTGCGTACTTCGACCCCAAAAGATTCATTAAGGCAACAGAATTTCCAGTTTTCGAATCTGCTATGGATGTAGTATTCATACCAAAGCCCATCGTCATTTCTGTTCTGGTTTTATCGCCTTTACAGAAAGTCACAGCCTCACTTGGAAGCATCATTTTTTCTTGAGCGGAAAAGTCGCCCTTGATATCAATTTTGAAAACAATCTTTCCTTCGAAATCTTGAGAAAATAAAGAAATCGAGGTTAAAAAAATGAATACTAGTGAAACGATAAAATTCATGGGGTGAAGAAGAGTTGATTAATAGTATCCTAAAGTTTTAAGCATCGACTTGTAGCTCTGTTCCTTACCAAAAATGTAAGTGCTCAATTCTCCGTCTTCATCTTTGGAAATGATCACATGTTTGGGTGCGGGAATCAAGCAATGTTGAATTCCTCCATAACCACCTAGAGATTCTTGGTAGGCGCCAGTGTGGAAAAAGCCAATGTAAAGTGGATCTGTCAGAATACTTTCCTCTTCAACTTTAGGCAGAAAGACTTGAGAAATATGCGCTTCTGCATTGTAATAATCGAGGGAATCGCAGGTTAGTCCGCCCAAATTGACTCGTTTATATTCTGTATTCCAATGATTAATCGCTAGTAGAATGAATCGTTGATTGATTCCCCAAGTATCAGGCAAAGTGGTAATGAATGAACTATCGATCATGTACCAACTTTCGGTGTCATTTTGTTGTTTCAAATCGATAATGGAAAACAATGTAGCACCGCTTTCTCCAACTGTGAAAGACCCAAATTCAGTAAAAATATTGGGTTCGTCAACACCTTGTTGGTTGCAGAAAGCCTTTATTTGGCGAATAATTTCTTCAACCATGTATTCATAATCGAACTCGAACGCCAATGAATTCCTAATTGGTAGTCCGCCGCCAATGTTGAGAGAATCTAATTCAGGACAGATTTTCTTGAGGTCGCAATATACCTGAAGGCATTTCGACAATTCACTCCAGTAATACACGTTGTCGCGAATTCCAGAATTGATGAAGAAGTGAAGCATTTTCAATTCAAACCTAGAATCTGGCTTGATTTGCTCTTCATAAAACTGAAGAATGTCTTTATAGCGAATTCCTAGACGGGACGAATAGAATTCAAATGTTGGTTCCTCTTCGGAAGCGATTCGAATTCCAATTTTAGTTTGACCTTTTAGGTGTTCTTTGTAGTAGTTGATCTCATTTTTCGAATCAAGAATTGGAATCAGATTTTCGAAACCTTCATTCTTTAATTCAACAATAAACTCTTGGTACATCGGTCTTTTGTAACCATTGCAGATAATATATTTATCCTTAGGTAATAAACCACGTGCGTTAAGTTCTTTGATAATTGGCATATCATAGGCAGAAGATGTTTCAATATGAACATCATTTCTGAGCACCTCTTCCAAGACAAATGAAAACTGTGAACTCTTCGTGCAATAGCAATAAACGTATTTCCCTTTGTAGTCTGCCTTTGCCATTCCCACATTAAACATTATTTTTGCCTTCTGAATCTGTTCGCTGATTTTCGGCAAATACGAGATTTTAAGGGGCGTTCCGTACTGTTCAATGACATCCATCAGTGGAATACCATTAAAATGTAACTCACTGTCCTGAACATCGAAACCTGGTTGCGGAAACTCAAAAGTTTGCTTAATCAGGTCTTCGTACTTGTTTTTCATATCCATTGAAGGGCAAATTTGTTGGGTTGGAGAAAATTGTATTGCAAAAGTAAGTAAGTTACTTATACGATCATCAGAGAAATGTAACTAAACCAGATATATGAGAAAAGCAAAGCTTATTTTAGTCCGATCAGAACTTGGAGCCGGTACACGAGGCGCGAGTCTGGGCGTTGATGCTTTGAAGATCGCAGCCATAGATTTGGAAAGTGATTACTTTAGAAGACACGAAGTAATTGAAGTAGTTGATGAGAATTGGTTGCTGCTTGAGAAGATTAAATTCAAGTATGCAAAGCGAATAAGAGGAATCATTAAGATCTACGAAAGGTTATCGAAAGCTGTAGCTAAAGTCGTGAAGAAAGAGCACCAGTTCCCTATAGTTTTGGCGGGAGACCACAGCACAGCAGGTGGAACAATTGCTGGAATAAAGTCTGCTTATCCTGATGAAATTCTTGGTGTTATTTGGATTGACGCGCATGCAGATCTGCACTCTCCTTTCACCACACCCTCGGGAAATATGCATGGAATGCCACTTGCAACTGCTTTGGCAGAGGACAATTTGGAAGTTCAAAGCAACGCACTCGATGAAAAAACCATTGAACTCTGGGAACGGCTGAAACAATCTGGAGACGTTTCACCTAAAATATCTTACCGCGACCTCATATATATAGGTGTACGTGATACAGAATCGCAAGAAGACCATCTGATCGCCAAAAATCAAGTTAAAAATATTAGCACCAAGGAGTTACGTCAAAAAGGTGTAGAAGAAATCATCACCGAAGTTTTTGATTATTTGGCGCATTGCGATAGGATCTATGTTTCGTTTGATGTAGACAGTCTTGATCCAAAGATTTCAACTGGCACAGGCACGCCAGTTCCAAATGGTTTAAGATCCAAAGAAGCACGGGAACTTATGGTTGGATTGTGTAGCAACCCGAAGGTATGTTGCTTCGAAATAGTGGAAATAAACCCAACACTCGATACCGAAAATTCGATGGCAGAAACAGCCTTTCAGATACTTGATGCGGCTACTGATGCAGCACTCAATGCAAAATCATGATGAAACCAGAACAGTGGCTTAGCGAAGCGCTTGCCAAAACGCTCAATGAACTTTACGGAAACATTGGTGCAAATCCATTGGTTATCCAACCAACTAGGAAAGACGTTGAAGGAGATTTCACACTTGTTTGCTTTGGTTTAACCAAGCTTTCAGGCAAAAGTCCAGCACAAACAGCAGAAGATATCGGAGTGAATTTCTGCAATACAAACCCAGAAGCAGATAGTTTCAATGTCGCAAACGGGTTTCTTAATATTAGCTTAACATTTGAATTCTGGATCACTTACTTGAATCAATTTTCGCCCCAAGCAAGCGAGCCCGATTTAAATGTACCTCCAGTGATGATCGAATATTCATCGCCCAACACCAACAAGCCGCTGCATTTGGGGCATGTGAGGAACAATCTTTTAGGCGCAGCTGTTGCAAACATCGTTTCAGCTTCAGGGAAAAAAGTGATAAAGGTGAACTTGGTAAATGATCGAGGAATTCACATTTGCAAATCAATGCTGGCATGGCAAAACTCCGGCAAAAACGAAACGCCCGAATCATCTGGTATCAAAGGCGATCACTTGGCAGGGAAATACTACGTTGAATTCGATAAATCCCTAAAAATCCAAGCAGAACCAATCTTGAACAAAGTGTTGTCTGCCGATTTTAGTGACCTCGATGAAAAACAATCATTAAAGGCCACAGCGATTTTAGAGAAATACAACACTTCAACAGACGATAAAAAGGAGGAGCTAAAAGGCGAGTTGAAATTGATTTCAAATTCGGCAGCTCCGCTGATGAAAGAAGCTGCAGAAATGCTTCGAAGATGGGAAGCTGGCGATGAAGCTACAATTCAATTGTGGAAAACCATGAATGGATGGGTGTATCAAGGCTTTGATGTTACCTACAAACGCTTAGGTGTAAGCTTCGATAAGATTTACTACGAATCTGAAACCTACTTATTGGGCAAGGAGTTGGTGGAAAATGGAGTGAATTCAGGCGTTTTGTATAGGAAAGACGATGGTTCCGTTTGGATTGATTTAACCGCCGAAGGCTTAGACCACAAACTATTGCTTCGTTCGGATGGCACATCAGTTTACATGACCCAAGATTTGGGAACAGCTTTATTGAGAGCCGAAGAATACAAAGCTGGAAACTACGTATATGTTGTTGGCAACGAACAGGACTATCATTTTAAAGTCCTAAAGCTAATCCTTCAAAAACTAGGATATTCTTGGGCTAACGGAATTTTTCATTTGTCGTACGGAATGGTTGATCTTCCTACAGGAAAAATGAAATCTCGCGAAGGAACCGTGGTAGATGCCGACGATCTAATTGATGAGGTGATTGCTGAAGCCAAAAAGAAATCTGAAGAATTAGGCAAAACCGAAACAAGCAGTGCTGAAGAACTTGCCGCATTGTACGAACGAATCGGAATGGCAGCTTTGAAGTACTTCATCTTAAAGGTAGATCCAAAGAAAAGAATGGTTTTCAATCCAGAGGAATCAATAGATATCAATGGAAACACAGGCCCGTTTATTCAGTACAGTTACGCTCGCATTCAGAGTGTAATTCGAAAGTCGAAAGGAGTTGTTGATAATCAATACGATGTGAAGCAAATTGAAAATGAACCTTCACACCGAACTTTAATTAGAACTTTAGAACAGTATCACGAAACAATCCAGGCAGCAGCCAATGGTTACAATCCCTCGTTGGTTGCAAATTATGCCTACGAACTAGCCAAGCAGTTCAATCACTTCTACCATGAATTTAGCATTCTGAAAGAGGAAAACAAGCAATTGGCGGCATTCAGACTTGAACTGGCAACCAAAACTGGCGAAACGCTTAAATGTGCAATGGGTTTACTTGGTATCGAAATGCCAGAGAAAATGTAAGCCTAATTATCTGTCAGAGTTTATGATTAAGCCTTGTTTGTCTATATAGTGAAACCTTCCGGCGCTGTCTTTCACTCTAGCTAAACCATGCTTGAACGGTTCTGCTTGGTTGTAAACTGCGCGAACAATTACTTTTCCGTAACGGTCAACGTAACCCCATTTGCCTTTGTATTGCACTGCTGCAAATCCTTCGCTAAAATCGCTTACCTTAAGATAAACAGTTGGAACAACTTCTTTGCCTGAATGGTCGATAAAACCCCAATATCCATCAACAAGCACGGCTGCTCTTCCTTCGTTAAAAGGCCTCACATCCTTAAAGGCTAAAGACAAAGCACGTTTTCCAGAGGTATCGATGAACATCCATTGCCCTCCTGTGAACTTAACGGCTGCTACACCTTCAGAAAACCTTTGTGCGAAATCCCAATCGCCCTTTATTGCTTGCCGCCCTTGCGGATCGATCATGTACCACCTGCTTCCCGATCGAACCATTGCGCGATTTTGCTCGAATGGTGTCACTGCATCATGGCGAGCAGCGATTTTCATGTTTCCGAAGTAATCGCTAAATCCCCAGTAATAACCTTCCTTCACGCCTACTAAATACTCTTGAGGTTTATCTACTCCATCAAAGTTAAACGGCATACTATTTCTCCCATCTTGAGTGATCATTCCCCACTTGCCTTTTCTTTTGGCAGGAGCTACACCATCCGTAAAATCACCAATCACATCAAACTCCGCTTTGGTAATCCAATTGCCTTTTGAATCGATCAATCCAAGTAAAGGGTCGAAAAGTCCGGAGGAAGATTTATCGGATGCAACCGCAATTCCATCTTGAAAAGGTCGAGCAACTGTAAATTTCTCTTCCGTAACTTGACGTAATGAGGCATCTATATAAAAGAAAAGCTTCTTGCCTCGAACAGGATAAATTGAATCGTTAACTTGTGAATACAAGGCTGTTGTAAAAAACAAACAGACAAAAAATACATGTAGTTTCATGGGTAAAAAAAATCAAAGGCACCGCTTTACAAATAAAGTGCCGATCGGGCTGCAATTTTGTAATTTTGCGATCCTTTTCAGAAAAGATCTAACACGATATGTTTGAAAGTTTAAGTGAAAAATTCGACCGCGCCTTTAAAGTCCTAAAAGGCCAAGGAAAAATCAGCGAAATCAACGTTGCCGAAACGGTAAAAGAGATTCGGAAAGCCTTGTTAGATGCCGATGTTAACTATAAAATAGCAAAAGACTTCACCGACCGGGTAAAAGAAAAAGCTATCGGAGCAAACGTGCTCACAGCTGTTTCTCCAGGTCAACTCCTTGTAAAAATCACGCATGCCGAGTTGAGTGAATTGATGGGTGGCGACAAAACCGACATCAACCTTAATGGAAATCCGGCAATTATTTTAATTGCAGGTTTACAAGGAAGTGGTAAAACAACTTTTTCTGGAAAGCTTGCCAATTACCTTAAAACCAAGAAGAACCGCAATGTTTTGTTGGTAGCAGGCGACGTTTATCGGCCAGCTGCGATTAACCAATTAAAGGTATTGGGTGAACAAATTGGAGTGGAAGTTTTTGCCGACGAAACCAGTAAAGATCCAGTAGGCATTGCGCAAGCGGCCATTGCACATGGAAAATCAACAGGTAAGAATGTCATTATCATCGATACTGCTGGTCGTTTAGCGGTAGATGAGGAAATGATGAATGAGATAGCGAAAGTTAAAAAAGCAGTTGAACCACAGGAAACACTCTTCGTGGTGGATTCAATGACAGGTCAAGATGCCGTAAACACTGCGAAAGCATTCAACGATCGAATCAACTACGACGGTGTAGTGCTTACCAAGCTTGATGGCGATACACGAGGTGGAGCGGCCCTAACCATCCGTTCGGTTGTAAATAAACCGATTAAATTCGTTGGTACTGGTGAGAAAATGGAAGCGCTCGATATCTTCTATCCAAACAGGATGGCGGATAGAATTCTCGGAATGGGCGATATTATTTCATTGGTTGAAAGAGCCCAAGAGAATTTTGATGAAGAACAAGCACGGAAACTTCAAAAGAAAATAGCCAAGAACACCTTCAGCTTTATCGATTTCTATGAGCAAATTCAGCAAATCAAGAAGATGGGAAATCTGAAAGATTTGGTGGGGATGATTCCTGGAGCAGGTAAAGCTTTGAAAGACGTTGAAATTGAAGATGATGCATTCAAAAGCATCGAAGCGATCATTATGTCGATGACGCCCCAAGAACGCGAAGAACCTTCAATCATTAACGGTAGCAGAAGAAAGCGTATCGCCGACGGAAGTGGAACCAATATCCAAGAAGTAAACAAACTGTTGAAGCAATTCGAAGAAACCCGCAAAGTGATGCGAATGATGTCGAATCCAACTGCTATGTCGGCAATGATGCGCAACATGCCTAAGATGCGCAAGTAAGATGCAGATACTAGATGGAAAAAGCTGTGCATCAGCCTACAAAGATCGAATCTCAGCAGAAGTTTCGGCAGCTATTTTAACTGGAAAAAGGAAACCGCATTTGGCCGCAGTGCTTGTTGGAAGCGACGGTGCTAGCGAAACCTATGTGGCTTCGAAAGTTAAAACTTGCAAGGAAATTGGATTTGAATCAACCTTGATCCGTTTTCCAGAAACAGTTACACAAGAAGAACTTATTGAAATGGTTGATCGACTCAATGCTGATTCCTCGCTGGATGGCATTTTGGTTCAACTGCCTCTTCCTAAACACATCGATGCCGACCAGGTAACGCTTCGCATCGATCCTACCAAAGATGTGGATGGATTTCATCCAGGAAGCCTCGGAAGAATGATGCTCGGATTGCCAGGTTTTGTTCCAGCCACGCCAAAAGGGATCATGATGTTGTTAGCGCACAACAAGATCGATACAACTGGAATGCACGCGGTGGTTATTGGTAGAAGCAACATTGTTGGAACACCAATGAGTGTGTTGTTGAGCAGGAATCAAAACCCTGGAAACTGCACTGTAACGCTTTGTCATAGCAAAACTCCTGATTTGAAATCCTTCACCCTGCAAGCCGATATCGTTATTGCAGCGCTAGGAAAACCCGAATTTCTAAAAGCCGACATGGTGAAAACCGGAGCCATTGTGATTGATGTGGGAATTACAAGGGTTGAAGATTTAACTTCCCCGAAGGGATACAAAATATTAGGTGATGCTGATTTTGAGCCACTTGCCGAAAAATGTAGCTGGATCACTCCAGTACCAGGAGGCGTAGGAGCCATGACCATTGCGGCTTTGATGCAGAACACGCTCGAAGCGTGGAAAAGAAATACACACGCCTAAATGAGAGCGCTTCCAGCCGATCAACAAACTGCATTTGATGCAGGACTTCTTCTTCCTGTGATGGAAGATTTTTATACCATTCAAGGAGAAGGTGCTAATACAGGATATGCAGCCTATTTCATTCGTTTAGGGGGATGCGATGTTGGTTGCCACTGGTGTGATGTTAAAGAATCTTGGGATGCCGATTTACATCCATTGCGTTCGATAAATGAGGTGGTTGAAAAAGCAATGCTTCAGGAGGCTCAAGCAATTGTCATTACTGGCGGAGAGCCCTTGATGTACAATTTAGAACCGCTCACGAGCGAACTTAAAGCACGAGGCGTGAAAATTTTTCTTGAAACTTCGGGCGCCTATCCGATGAGCGGCCATTTTGATTGGGTTTGCGTGTCGCCGAAAAAATTTAAGAACCCAAGACTCGATATGCTGCAACGGGCTGACGAGCTAAAAGTGATCGTTTTTAATAAAAGCGATTTCGATTGGGCGGAGGAACATTCCAATGAAATTTCTGGCAATTGTAGTTTGTTTCTTCAGCCAGAATGGAGTAAATCAGAAAAATTACTTCCTGAAATCATTGATTATGTGAAGGCGAATCCGAAATGGAGGGTTTCTTTGCAGACGCATAAATACATGAACATTCCTTAGTTTGATGAAGCTTTCGGTCGTTATCGTAAACTATAACGTAGAGCATTTCCTTGAACAATGCCTCAAATCGGTATTCAAAGCCATGGAAGGCATTGAAGGCGAAGTATTTGTGGTTGATAACCATTCGGTGGATGGTTCGGTGGAAATGGTTCGGGAAAAATTTCCAAAAGCACATCTAATTGCAAATCAGCAAAATACAGGATTTTCGAAAGCAAACAATCAGGCAATTGATATATCCAAAGGGCAATATGTTCTTTTGCTAAATCCCGATACCGTTGTTGAAGAAGACACTTTCCACACTTGCATTCAATTTATGGATGCGCATCCGGAAGCGGGTGCATGTGGCGTAAAGCTCATTGATGGAAAGGGCAATTATCTGCCAGAATCTAAACGCGGACTTCCTACTCCAGAAGTGGCATTTTACAAGATTTTTGGTTTTAGTAGCATTTTCCCTAAATCCAAAAAATTCGGTAAGTACCATTTAGGCTACTTAGATCCAGAAGAAACACATGAAATTGAAGTTCTATCGGGTGCTTTCATGTTCATGCGAAAGGCTGCATTAGAGATTTCCGGAAATCTTGATGAGGCTTTTTTCATGTATGGTGAAGACATCGATCTGAGCTATAGAATCACAAAAGCGGGATTCAAGATTTATTATCATCCCAAAACAAGGGTAATCCATTACCGCGGCGAAAGCACTAAAAAATCGTCGATTAATTACGTATTTGTGTTTTACCAGGCGATGGTTATTTTCGCTAGGAAGCATTTTTCTCCCGGTAATGCCAAAGTATTTTCTCTGCTGATAAACCTAGCAGTTTACCTACGTGCTGGATTCTCTATCTTGAAGAGAGTGGCTAGTTTTGCTTGGCTTCCATTGCTAGATGCTTCGATGTTTTTTGGAGGCATGTTCATCCTGAAATCCTATTGGGCACAAAAAAGTGGCATTTTTTATCCGTATTCATTTATGTGGATTGCGGTTCCACTTTACATGTTGGCTTGGATTGGCAGTATGTGGGTAAATGGATCATACGAAAAGCCGCATAAATCAGGATCAGCAGTAAGAGGCGTGCTCACAGGCACATTGATTATACTGTTAGTTTATGCATTGTTGCCAGAATCATACCGCTATTCGAGATTTTTAACCCTTGTAGGTGCAGCATGGGCAGCTTTGTCGGCAACAGGGATTCGTTCCTTGATAAATCTGTTAACCTACAAAACCATTTTTCCTGAACGGAGAGAGTTGAAGAGGATTCTTCTAGTTGGCGGCATGGAAGAGGCCAGTAGAATTAAAGCCTTGATTAATCAATCGCCGGTAAAAACAGCCTATATCGGTTTAATCAATCCAATCGATCTGGAAACAATTCCGAAGGGATTTGCCGGAAATATTGGACGATTAAAAGAAATGGTGGAGATTTTCGGAATTAACGAATTAATTTTCTGCGGCAAAGACTTGAGCAGCAGTGAAATAATGAATCAAATGATGAAGATTAATCATCCGGAATTAGAATATAAAATAGCGCCACCTGAAAGTTTATTTATTATTGGAAGTAATTCTATCCAAACCAGCGGAGAGCTTTATGTAATTGGGTTAAATGCTATCGACCGCCCATTAAATCGAAGAAAAAAAAGAGCTTTAGACATATTTTTTTCTTTGGGACTTTTGGTATTATTTCCTTTGTTGTTCGTTACCAAATCGCCAGGAAATGCTTTTGTGAACGCTATTCAATGTTTTATTGGAAGATTTACTTGGGTTGGGTATTCAATTGGTAAAAGCACAGAATCACTGCCCAAAATAAAAACTGGAATATTAAATCCGTTGGATCCATTCAGCAAACTAGGCTTCGATGAGCAAACTCAAAGTCAAACCAATATCCTTTATGCTAAAGATTACCGAGTATCAAACGATCTTTCTATTCTCTACCAATCTTTCAGAAGTATAGGGCGTAAGATTTAGATTGAAATTGACATTCCAACAAGGGATATAACCCATTTTTTAAACCATCTTTGTAACCTTTTATATCCTATTCAAGTAAGAAACCGAGCCAATTGTTTAAATGCATGATGGCAAAGGAATTAAACCGTATTCATGAGAAATTCAAGCTACATTAAAATGAATCTCACTACTACCAAACTTATCAAATTAACCGCTTTTTTATTGGGATTATTTATTTTCTCCCCAACGCTGAAAGCACAAATTGATCAGGAATTTTGGTTTGGCCCACCTGATCTTACCCAAGGTACACAAAGCGAAATCAATGGAGGCGCATTTCGAGACAGACCTATTCAATTGGTTCTCTCAACGCTTTCAGACCCTGCACAAATTACAATTTGGCAACCTGCAAATCTTTCTTTCTCGCCAATTGTGGTGAATCTTGCAGCCAATGCAACGCAAACAGTGAATTTAACTGCATTCATCAATCAAATTGAAACAAGATTTGTTGATTCAGTAATGAATACAGGTGTTCTAGTGCGCGCAACAGCTCCCATAACTGCATACTACGAGCTTGGAGCTGCGGCAAACCGAGATCTTGTAGCGCTGAAAGGAAAGAACGCCAACGGAACCTTGTTTTACACTCCTTTTCAAACTCTATGGGAAAATGCTAGAACACTCGGCGGCAGCCCTTACATTCCTCAACCAAGAACAGGATTTGTAATTGTTGCTACCGACGATTCTACTACAGTAACTATAACTCCATCAATTGATATTCTCAATCACCAAGCGGGAATTCCATTCTCAGTTTATCTGCATCGTGGGCAAACATATTACTGCGAGGCTCTCGATTACATCGGCGCTGTGAAACCAGCTGGAACTAAAATTGAGTCGGACAGACCAATTGCTGTTACGATTAAAGACGACATGATCGATCTTGATCCACCGCCATCTGGATCTGAAGGTGGTGCAGATTTAGCCGCCGATCAATTGATTTCTGTGGAAAATTGTGGATTTAAACATATCGTTGTTCGCGGTGATTTAGCCAACGGACTCGACAAAGTTTATGTTTGTGCTACTGAAGATAACACCGAAATATTCATCGATGGCAGCGCGACTCCTATCGCAACAATAAATGCTGGTCAACAGTACATTTACTCGTTTTCTGCAGCATCAGGATTTATCGAAGGAAGCAAGCCAATCTATGTCCTCCACATTTCTGGTGTAGGTGATCAAGTTGCTGGCGCTATTATTCCTTCGTTAGAATGCACTGGATCTAACCAAGTTGGTTTCACAAGAACTGGTAATGCAAATTTCAAATTGAATTTGACCATAAAAGCTGGTTTTGAAAATAACTTTACACTCAACGGGGACAATACATTTATCACTGCAGCTGATTTTCAGCCTGTTCCAGGTGGAAATGGAGATTGGGTATTTTGTAGAAAAGCATTTACAACAGCACAAATACCAGTTGGACAAGCATCGCTAATCCAAAACTTTTCTGATGAATTGTTCCACATGGGAATCACTTATCAGCAAGGCGCATCATGCAACTATGGATACTTTACAAACTTCTCTTATTTAGAACTGGGTATTAACCGTGAACTTTGTTTAGGCGATTCAGCAGTCTTAGATGCTGGTCCGGGTAAAACATCCTACCTCTGGAGTACCGGTGATACCACGCAAAAAATCACAGTTTTCGATCCAGGTACTTACTATGTGAGTGTTTTGAGCGGAAACGAATGCTCTGCAACAGATACAATTCAGGTTTCAAATTACACTCCTCCTGTAACTATTCAGGCTTCAAGAGATACCATTTGCGAAGGATCCCAATTACTACTTACTGTGCCAGGCGTGTATTTGTTTGAGTGGCAAGATGGTTCTCAAAATCCATTCTTTATTGTTGATCAAGCTGGAGTTTACTACGTTGATGTAACAGACTTTCAAGGTTGTCGTGCAAGAGACTCAATACAAATCTGGACTTCCCCAAGACCTGATACTCCTGTTGCCTCAATTATTCCTTTCGATCCAACAATTACCGCCGACACCTTGTGTTCTGGAACTCCTTTCGCACTTAATATGACAACCGTAGCAAATGCGGAAAGCTATGCTTGGATTGGGCCAGGAAATACGTTGTATAACGGCAACGACATTAACATTTTGTCTTCAACAATTTCTCAATCGGGCGAATATTATGCCTTCAGTATTTACCAAGGATGCGAATCTTTCTTCGATACTTTGAGCCTTCTTGTAAATCCAACACCAGAAGTTTATATCGGTTTATCTGATACTGTTTGTAGCGTTTCTTCGGTTCTGCTTGATGGTGGTGCTGGCGCTGGATACACTTATCTGTGGCAAGACAATTCAAACAATCAAACTCTCAATGTTACCGAAGGAGGACTGTATTGGGTTGAAGTGTTGAGTCCTCAAGGATGCGCACAGCGCGACTCTGTGGATCTTTTCTTCTCTGTCTCACCTCCTGCACCACAGCTTTCTACCAATGGAAGTATTGTAAACGACTTGTCTATTTGTTCAGGTACAAACCTTAGTTTGAGCATGATCGATGCAGCTGGTTCTTCATATTATTTTATCTCCTCAAACGATACGATAATTTCAACTTCAGAATCTTTGATCTACTCAGATATTCAACAATCTGCAGCTGGAACGTACTATGCATATTATGTTCAGAATGGCTGCCCATCAGCATCTGATTCTGTTAACATCACGGTTGAATTAAGTCCAGAATTTTCTTTTGCCTTTTCCGATACTTCTATTTGCTCTGGCGAAAGCTTAACACTTTCTGCAGCGAGCGTAAATGATGTAACTTATTTATGGAATAACAATTCAACTGGCAGCTCAATTACCGCAGGCTCATCAGGTATCTATTGGGTTGAACTTGAAAATGCAACTGGCTGTACAACCAGAGATTCTGTTGATTTAGAAATTTTGCCTAGACCTCAAATCCCAGTTATTTCAGGAGATACAACTCTTTGTGGTACAGAATCGCTCGCGCTTTCCTCAAACCAAGAACCTGGCGCGGTTTACTCTTGGGGAACTCCAGCCGGACAAACTGCTGGTGCAACGTTAAATTTATCAGCTCCACCTGCTGGACAATACACGCTCTCTGTGAGTTTAAATGGTTGTGCAGGTGCAAGTGCAGATGCCGTGCAAGTTACCGTCACTTCAATTCCTGTGTTTAGCCTTGGAAACGATTTGAATATTTGTAACGAAGATGTGGCGGTTTTAGAAGGTCCTGATGGTGTCGCTTCCTACGATTGGAGCAACGACGAAACTACTGTTTCTATTGAAGTTGGTGGTGGAATTTATTCGCTTGAAATAACCGACGACAATGGCTGTCAATTTAGCGATACTGTTATAGTAACCCAAACTGGTCCAACGGCAGCGTTTACTTCCGATCCTGCAACTGGAGCACAAACTGGCGTGAACATCAATTTTGTCGATGCTTCAACAGGAAGCCCAGTAACTTGGTTATGGAATTTTGGCGATAACACCAATGCTTCATCTCAGAATGCCTCACACAGTTATGCTTCACAAGGCGAACTGGTTGTATTACTCACTGTAACAGACGCAGCTGGTTGTACCGATACCATTTCAAGAAAATACCAAATCTCAAATTCGGTTGCAGTTCCAAATTCATTCACGCCAAACGGAGATGGATTTAACGATTTCTTTGTTGTGAACGGTCTTGGAGCATTTCCATCTTCTTCGATGGCAATTTTCAACCGTTGGGGCAACGAAATATACTCAGTATCAAGCTATTTGAACGATTGGAACGGTGGAGATTTGCCAGATGGCACTTACTTCTACGTGCTTAAACTTTCAAATGGAGAAACGCTCGCTGGAGATGTTACCGTGAAACGATAAGCTGAAATTTTTAATAATTACAACCCTGGTCAGATTCTGGCCGGGGTTTTGTTTTTCAGATCAGAGCTGTTCAAAACACGAAACTTTTCGTTCGAATAGCCCCTGAATAATCAATACTTTCATTGCGTTATCAAATTGATGAATATGAAATTCCTGCGGATCATCCTTTTCTTGTTGATTTCTACAACATTTTCTCAAGCTCAACAAGACTTGAGCTCGACCAATAAAAAGGCAATCCGACTATTCAATGAAGGCTTGAAAAGCTATCAGTCAAAAATGAACAATGAAGCATACGGTCTACTAAAGGCTGCTGTAACCGAAGATGCATCCTTTTTCGAAGCCCAAATTGCGCTCGCTGATCTTTGCTTGGACATGGAAAAATTTGCAGAATCAAGATCATGTTTTGAGAGTGCTGCCAAAATCAGAGCCGACAAATTTCCTCCAATGTATTACCGTTGGGCACTTGCCGATTTTGCTATTGCAGAATATACTGCAGCAATAACTCACCTGCAGAAGTATCTAGGGTTCACGAAAATCAACGAACAAACCAAGAAAAAAGCAGAACGACTTCTTAGAAATGCGCAATTTGCTGAACAAGCAGTGTTGCATCCAGTAAACTTCAAACCTGAAAACCTCGGCACTGAAATAAACAGCAAGTACAGCGAATACCATCCATCCATCACTGTCGACAACCAAACAATTGTATTTACTAGGATGCGACCTTCTGATGAGTTCACTGAAAATGGAGGTTCTCAAGTGGAGGAAGATTTCTTTATGAGTATCAAAAAAGACGGAAAATGGTTGCCTTGCATCAGTGTTGGCCCGCCTTTGAACAGTCATGGTAACGAAGGGGCGCATTGCCTTTCCCCAGATGGGAGATTTATTTTCTTCACAGGATGCGAACGACCCGGCGGTTATGGAAGTTGCGACTTATTTATTTCAGAATATCGAGGAAAAAAATGGACTGAGCCCGCAAATCTTGGAGAAGCTGTTAACAGCGGAAGTTGGGAAGCTCAGCCCACTGTTTCGGCTGATGGTCAAGAACTGATTTTTGTAAGCAAACGCAAGGAAGGCAAAGGCATGGCAGATCTTTGGTGCAGTAAGCGTCAAGCGGATGGTAGTTGGGGCCTTGCCTTCAACCTAGGAGATTCCTTAAATACCGACATGGAAGAGTTCGGTCCATTTCTACATCCCGATGGAAAAACGCTCTATTTTTCTTCTGCTGGACATCCAGGAATGGGCCAGCGAGACTTCTTTATCAGCCGAAAAGGCAAAGACGGAAAATGGCAAAAGCCTGTAAATCTGGGTTATCCAATCAACACCAGTGGAGATGAAATGCACATGATTATCAGTGCTGATGGGAAAAAGGCATACTTCAGTGCAGATCGAGAAGGCGGAATGGGCTTGAGAGACATTTACACTTTCGACCTCAACCCAGAAATCCAACCACAAGCGGTTACGTTCATGAAAGGAAGGGTCTTCAATAAAAAATCGGACTCGAAAGTGGAGGCTAAATTTGAGGTTATTGATCTATTCACCAAACAGGTGATGGCAGCCAGTAGCAGCGATCCAGTAAGTGGTGAGTTTTTATTGAGTTTGCCTGCTGGATCTTCTTACGCATTAAATGTGAGTGCTCCAGGTTATTTATTCTTTTCCGAAAACTACACTTTAGAAAAGCAGCTCAAGCCAACAGATGTTTTTGAAGTAAATATTCCTCTGCAGCCTATCGAAGCTGGTGAAAGCATTGTTTTGAAGAACATCTTTTTTGCCACTGGTTCGGCAGCACTCGAAGAAATATCTCAAACAGAACTGGGTAAACTGCTCGAATTCTTGAAAAAGAATCCAAGTTTAAAGATTGAAATTAGTGGGCACACCGACGATGTTGGCAATGAGCAATCGAATCTTAAACTGTCGCAATCTAGAGCCGAAGCAGTGAAGAATTACCTAACTGAGAAGGGCATTACAGCAGATAGATTAACAGCCAAAGGATACGGTAAATCGAAACCAATCGCGCTAAATACTTCAGATGAAGGCCGAAAACAGAACAGAAGAACAGAATTCACCGTGCTTTCAAAGTAGAATGTCGAAGTTGACTCAAAATTTCAAATCAAAGTTCAGTACCAATCAGCAGTTTACTTGGCTGATCATTTATGCAATCATTGCCATAATTGCAGGCGCACAATCCTATTTACTTGGCTTAAAGGAAGTTAATGGGGTTACCTTCACGCATTATAACAACTTCGATATTTTCAGATTCTCGTTCGATCATCTAATTAACGGTAAAGATCTTTACATCCCTTATCCCGACGATCATTACGATCTTTTCAAATACAGTCCGGCTTTTGCACTCGCATTTGGCCTTTTCAAAATTTTTCCCGTTTGGTTGGGCTTGATTTTTTGGAATGCACTTAACAGTGTGATGCTCGCTTTGGGGATTCTCAAATTACCTAAACTTACAAATGAGCAGAAAAATTGGGCTTTGTTACTTTGCCTTATTGAGACTTTCACATCTATCCAAAGTTCTCAGTGTAACGGATTGATCGCTGGCTTAATTCTTCTAGCTTTCAGCGCCACTGAGAAGCAACAAATTTGGCGTGCAACACTGTTTCTGAGCATCACCGTTTTTATCAAACTCTTTGGAATCGTTGCCTTTGCATTGTTCCTACTCTATCCTCAAAAAGTTAAAACAGCTGTTTCAACAGTGGCTTGGTTTCTCTTGTTTACGTTGATTCCCTTGGTTGTTGTCTCAATGGAGCAATTGGAATTGTTGTATTTGAGCTGGTTAAAACTCCTAGGAAACGACCATGGTTTGAGTTTCGGATTCTCCTTGATGGGTTGGTTGCACTATTGGTTTGGTCTCAATATCAACAAACTGCATCTGCTCGGGTTAGGCATTATCCTATTCTTGCTGCCATTTATCAGATTGAAACGCTATTCAGAGCAATCATTTCGTTTGCTGCTCTTGTCGATGGTGTTGATATGGGTGATCTTGTTCAATCACATGGCAGAATCTCCTACGCTAGTGATTGCCGTAATTGGTATTGCAGTGTGGTATTTTTCGAACCCAAGAAGCCTCTTCGACAAAGTTTTACTTGGTTTAACGATCGTGCTCACCTCCTTGAGTGGCACTGATTTGTTCCCGGCAAATATCCGACACGATGTAATCTATCCTTACGTAGTAAAGGTTTTCCCAATTATCTTAGTGTATGGAAAGTTGATGTTTGAATTGATGAAGAAAAAACAGCCAGGCTAATTATTTCACTTCGAAATTCAGCAATTCTTCTCCATTAAGTGAGCCAATCAAATGGTCACCAATCTTAACAGCCGAAACACCTGAAGGCGTTCCTGTATAAATCAAATCTCCAGTTTTAAGTGTAACAAACTGCGACAAATAAGTAATGATAGATTGGAAATTGAAAATCATATCGTTGCTGCTTCCTTGCTGGCGAATTTCTCCGTTTACCAACAAACTGAATACGATCTCGCTGCTTTGGTGCGCCTCAGTGAATGGAATGAATTTTCCAATTGGAGCAGAACCATCAAATGCTTTGGCTTTTTCCCAAGGAAGACCTTTCTCCTTGCACTGCTGTTGAAGATCTCTTGCAGTGAAATCAACACCTACGGTTATACCATCAATATATTTCAGGGCATGTTCAGGTGAAATGTGCTTGCCGGCTTTTCCAACTCGCAGCACAATTTCAATTTCGTGGTGGATGTCCGACGAAAAATCAGGATGATAAAATGCCGCTCCATCTTTCAACAAAGCCGTATCAGGCTTCATGAAGAACACCGGCTCTTTAGGAAGCGGGTTATTTAATTCTTTTGCGTGTTCAGCGTAGTTTCTTCCGATGCAGAGAATTTTCATCCGTTGAATTTCGATTTTAGTCCGCGGAGCTTAATTTTTTCAATCGCACGTTTGGTCGAAAGTGCAAAATCACCATTCATGATCCAATCGTAATAACTTGGTTCGCGCGCAAAAACATCCTCCACTTTTTTGCCTTTGTGCTTTCCAAAATTGAAAAGTTCCTTTCCGTCTTTGTCGTAAACCATTCGCCCCGCAAAATCTACCCAATCTTTGTTGGTCGAAAATTCCGACAGCTTTTTCATGTCATTCACTACAGGAATGCTCTTCTTACCTTCTTTGTCGGTGTATTCAATGCCTTGGTATTTTTCCAATTGCGCCAACAAAACATCATATGTTCCGCGTACATCTGCTTCTGCACCATGTGCACCGATGTGCTCGCGGTTGCAGTAAAATTTCACAGCCGCCGACAATGTGCGCTGTTCCATTTGGTGGAAGATGTTCTGGATATCAACCAAGCTGCGGTCTTCCATTGGAAACTCAATACCAGCGCGATAGAATTCTTCGATCAGCATCGGAACATCGAATTTATTGGAATTGTATCCTGCTAAATCAGCATCCCCAATAAAATCCATCAGACCTTTAGCAAGTGCCTTAAAGGTTGGCTCATCTTTCACATCCTCATCACTAATTCCGTGAATTTTAGTCACTTCTGGTGGAATCGGAATCGTCGGATTGATTTTTCGTGTCTTGATTTCCTCCGTTCCGTCGGGATTCACTTTCAGGACGCAGATTTCCACAATTCTGTCGGCAGCTACATTGGTTCCTGTAGCTTCAAGATCGAAAAACACGATCGGCTTGGTGAGCTGAAGTTTCATTAGTACGGACGGTTGATGTCGAACGCTTCAAGGTAATCGGCAACTTTGCGGATGAAACTTCCACCTAAAGATCCGTCTACAACACGGTGGTCGTAAGAAAGTGAACAGAACATCATGTGGCGAATGGCAATCACGTCACCTTGTGGAGTTTCGAGAACTGCTGGCTTTTTCTTAATCACACCAACTGCCATGATAGCCACTTGAGGTTGATTAATGATTGGCGTTCCCATCACATTTCCAAATGAACCAACATTGGTTACTGTAAAGGTTCCACCTGAGATGTCATCTGGAGAAAGTTTGTTGGCTCGGGCTCGGGTCGCTAAATCATTTACAGATTTGGTGATGCCCACAAGCGATAAAGTATCGGCATTCTTAATTACCGGAACAATCAGATTTCCTGAAGGAAGCGCTGTTGCCATTCCGATATTGATATTTTTACGTTTGATGATGCTTGTGCCGCTCACAGAAACATTGATCATAGGAAGATCTTTGATCGCTCGTGCAACAGCTTCGATGATGATCGGCGTGAACGTGATTTTTTCACCTTCGCGTTTTTCAAAATCTTTCTTCACTCGTTCTCTCCAAAGCACCATGTTGGTTACGTCCACCTCAACGAATGAAGTTACGTGCGGACTTACTGCTTTCGACATCACCATGTGGTCGGCGATGAGTTTACGCATGCGATCCATTTCGATAATTTCATCTCCAGCATTCATCGAAACTGCTGGTGCTACTGGAGCAGCTTTCGCAGGTGCAGCTGTTGGAGCAGAAGAAGCAGTTTGACCTGGCTTGCGGTTCGACAACCAATTCATGAGGTCGTCTTTGGTAACGCGGCCTTCTTTTCCAGTTCCTGGGATAGAATCAAGTTCTTGCATGGAGATCTTTTCTTCCTTGGCGATGTTTCGCACCAATGGAGAATAGAAACGACCACTTTCAGATTTAGAACCGATAGATTCCACAACTGAAGATGCTGGAGCAGATGCTGCAACAACTTCTGGAACTTTGGCAGCTGCAACAGGAGCTGGAGCAGAGGCCGGAGCGGAAGAAGAAGCTTCTGCAGAAGTATTGATGATAGCGATTACACCATTCACCAAAATGGTTTGCCCTTCATCGAAAAGAATTTTCTCGAGGATTCCCGCAACTGGGGAAGGGATTTCAGAGTCAACCTTATCGGTTGCAATTTCAAGGACAGGTTCGTCGAGTTCGATGCTATCTCCAGGCTTTTTTAGCCATTTGATAATTGTGGCTTCGGCGACGCTTTCGCCCATTTTTGGCATAACCAGTTCAAATTGCGCCATAGGAAAGGTGACAGTTTAATTTGGCGCAAATTTAGACTTTTCCGTGGAGCCTTGGCGATCGTTTCGAATAAAATAAACCACTAGAATCGAGAGACTTGCAACATTATGGTAACGTTCAACCAAGCTCTGAATGGAAGTTTATCAAAAATCCGAAGGTTGTAGAAACAAAAAAGCCACCCGAACGTGGGTGGCTTTTGCTCCTCGGGTTGGGCTCGAACCAACGACCCTCTGATTAACAGTCAGATGCTCTAACCGGCTGAGCTACCAAGGAATTTTGAGGCTGCAATTTTACACCATTTTATTTGTTGATGCAATTGAAAATCGAAAAACAGTTGAAATATTTTTTCAATGCCTGATTTTCAGCTCAATAAATTAACGGAACTCTTGTAAATCACATAACCGTTTGTACATTCCTCCTTGAGAAATCAATAAATCATGTGTACCACGTTCGATGATTTTACCATTTTCGAGCACCAAAATTTCATCCGCATGCCGAATTGTAGACAAGCGATGTGCTATTACCAAGGAAGTTCTGTTCTTCATGAGCACCGATAAAGCATCCTGCACCAAACGTTCACTTTCGGTATCGAGAGCAGAAGTAGCCTCGTCGAGAATAAGGATGTCTGGATTCTTCAAAACCGCTCTGGCAATGGAAAGGCGCTGCCTTTGACCACCCGAAAGTTTTGAACCTCGGTCGCCGATCACCGTATCGTAACCATTTTCTAAGGTCCTGATAAAATCGTGCGCATTGGCTAAACGAGCAGATTCCACTACAGCTTCCATGGTTGCATTTGGATTTCCTAGCGCGATGTTGTTAAATACAGTGTCGTTAAAAAGGATACTTTCTTGGCTCACGATGCCCATCAAACCGCGCAGGTCCGAAAGTTTTAAATCGCGTAAATCATTGCCATCGATCGTGATTGCTCCACTTTTAACATCATAGAATCTAGATAGCAAATCAGCCAACGTTGATTTTCCAGAACCTGATGGCCCAACCAACGCGATGGTCTTTCCTTTTTCCAAACTAAAATTTACTTCACTAATTACAGGCGAGCCGATGTAATCGAACGAAACGTTTTCAAACGCAACTTTAGAAATTAATTGTCCGATCGATTTCGGATTTTCCTTTTCAGGGATGGTGTTTTCGGCATCCAAAATTTGGTTTACCCGATCAAGCGATGCGCGACCTTTCTGAAGATTATAGTAGGCTTGAGTGATGGCTTTGATCGGAGGAAGGATTTGGGTGAATACCAAAATGAAGGTCATAAAAACCTCCGGCGATAAGGTTGAATTTCCACTTAAAACCGACGAGCCACCGTACCACATGATAGAAACAATCACCGCTGAACCCATCAATTCGCTCATCGGTGATGCGAGATCTTTCTTGCGATAGATTCGGTTCATTACACGGCGGAGGTCGTTGTTCATCCCTGTAAACCTGCCATTGAGCTGCGATTCGGCTCTAAAAGCTTTGATAATCCTCAAACCTCCAAGTGTTTCCTCGATAATTGAAAGCAGATCGCCGGTTTGCTTCATCCCAACATCCGACGAACGTTTCAGGCTTTTCCCAATTTTTCCGATCAACAAGCCGGCAAGCGGGATAAGAATTAACGAAAACATTGTGAGGCTCGGGCTCATCACGAAAAGTGTTATCAAATAAATGATCACTGTTGGAGGATCTCGAAAAACCATCTCAATGGCCCCAATCACCGACCATTCAATTTCTTGAACATCGTTGTTCATTCTCGCCATGATGTCGCCTTTGCGTTCGTTGCTGTAAAATGCAAGAGGAAGAATGAGCACTTTGTTGAAGAGCGCATTGCGAATGTCCATAATCACTCCATTTCTCACAGGAGCAAGAAAATACATGGCCATGTACCGACAGAGATTCTTCAAGAAAAACATCAGCAAGACTAGTAAACTCATTCTGATGAGTGCTGCTTCTCTACCCGATTCTTGAATTACTCCAGTAATGAAATAATTGAAAGCCGCTTGCATGTATTCTGCACTAAGGCTAAATTCGGGAAGTGAGGTAACTGGTTTTTCAGTACCAAAGAGCAAGCCCAAGAATGGAATTGCAAGTGTTATCGTGAAAAGTCCAAAGAAAATACTCAGTAAATTGAAGATAATATTGAGCCCAACGTATCTCCAATAAGGGGTTATGTATTTGTACGGACCAGAAAGAAGGCGCATAGGGCTCAAATGTACTGAATTAAACGCGCGGCTTTTTACCTTTGCAGCATGGAATCGACCAGACAAAAGAAAGTTTCCCGATTGGTTCAGAAAGAGCTGGCCGTTTATTTTCAACGCGAAAGCCGCAATCACTTTGGATCTGCGCTCATTACAGTTACAACAGTTCGGGTAAGTCCCGACTTGAGTTACTGCCGTGTTTACCTCAGTTTATTTAAGGCAGAAAAGCCCGACGAGCTGATGGAAATCATCAAAGGAATGAAAAAAGAGATCCGTAAAAAACTCGGAGAGCTTGTGAGAAATCAATTGAGAATTGTGCCAGACCTCGATTTCTTCGTAGACGACTCGATCGATTATTTCGAGAACATCGACCGCTTGCTCAGTAAGTAAACGGCTTTGAAGTTTCCGCTTTTCATAGCATTTCGGTATCTCTTTTCGAAGAAGAGCACCCACGTAATCAACATTATTTCGGGCATTTCGGTGCTCGGAGTAACCGTTGGCACTGCGGCATTGGTTATTTTGCTGTCTGCCTTTAATGGCTTAGAAAACTGGGTAATCAGCCTCTATGACGCCTTCGATCCAGACGTAAAAATCGAACATCGTAGTGAGAAATTTTTCTCCAATCAATTGGTGAATATTGAAAAGCTTCAGCAAATCGAAGGTGTACAATATGTAATGCCGGTGATTGAAGAGAACGGACTTCTAACCTACGGTGATGCAAGATTTATCTGTACTGTGAAAGGTGTTGGGAAGTCATTCGAAAAGATGAGTGGCATAGACAGCATGATGGTTGACGGTGTGTTTAGTCTTGGCAACGATTCATCTTCGAACGCTATTTTGGGAAGCGGTGTGGCTTATTCGCTGAGTTTGAACCTCAGTAGCATGGCTAATTCCTTGGAAGTGTATGTGCCACGACCTGGTGCGACTTACACGTTAAATCCGGCTGAAGCCTTTAGCGCTGGAACACTTCGGCCAACAGGAGTATTTCAAATTCAGCCCGAGGTTGATGTGCGCTATGTGATTGTGCCATTTAAGTTTGCTTCGCAACTCTTTGATCGCTCGGGAAAGCTGAGCAGTTTAGAGATTCAATTCAAGAAAAACGCCAATCAAAAGAAAGTCTTGCAAGAAATCTCGGCACTCACGGGAAACAATTTCGTGGTGAAAGACCGTTTTGAGCAGCATGAACTACTTTACAAGATCATCAATGCAGAAAAGTGGGCAGTTTATTTGATTCTCACCTTTATCTTGATTATCGCAGTTTTCAACATCACCGGTTCGTTAACGATGTTGATTGTTGACAAATCGAAAGATATTAGGACCTTAGAAAGTTTGGGCGCCGATCAGAGCATGCTGCGCAAGATTTTCTTTACCGAAGGCTTATTGATTACCTTGATTGGCTTGGCGCTCGGCACAGTTGTAGGCATACTGATTGTGTTGCTTCAAGACAAATATTCGTTAGTAATGATCAGTGAATTCGATGCCTATCCAGTGGTTTTGAAAGGCATAGATCTTGTGCTGATTTCATTTACAGTATTGCTGATTGGTGCAATTGCCGCATGGTTTCCAGCAAACAGCATCCTCAAAAGATACAAGTTGAATTTTGGCAACGATTAATCAACCCAGTTGCTCAATAAACTGGTAAATGACTACTTAGTTTGAATTAATCAATTGGAAAAGTTCGTCGAGGTTAGGTGTTAGGATAATTTCGGTACGACGATTTTTCTTGCGAGCTTCAGGCGTGTTGGCCTTTTCGATTGGCATGAATTCGCCACGGCCCGCAGCAGTTAATCGCTTCGGATCGACCTTCGAATTGGATGCTATAATGCGCAAAATAGAAGTTGCACGAAGCACGCTTAAATCCCAGTTGTCTTTAATGGTTGGACTCTTAATCGGCACGTTATCGGTGTGGCCTTCAATCAACACAGAAATATCGACTTCCTTTTCAAGCACTTTTGCTAATTTTTTCAATGCATCAACACCTTTGGCATCCACAACTGTGCTACCTGATTCAAATAACAAACGTTCTTCAAGCGAAACATACACTTTTCCGTTTTTCATACTAACCGATAAACCATTGTCTTGAAATCCAAGTAGAGCGTCCGATACTTTGTTACGAAGATCCTTCATAGCAGAATCCTTAGCGGCCAAAACATTCTCTAGTTCATTTACACGGTCTTCTTTGATTTTGAGCGCTTCTTCGGCAGCTTTCATTTCCATATCAAGACGCTGAATATCCGAAGATCGCTTATCGAGGTCTGCTTCAAGAATTCTCAATCGGTCTTCCTTTTTCTGAAGTTCTTCTTGCGTGAGCTGGTATTGCCCCATGAGTTTTTTATTGTCGGCATCTTTGCCTTCCATGAGCTTGTTGTTGTTTTCAAGCAATTGATCATACGTGGCTGTAAGTCGCTCGTATGCAACATTTAACCTTCTGAAGGATGTCCCCATGCTTGAAGTATCGGTTGAAAGCGACTTGGTTTGTCGGGTTAGCTCATCAACACGGATGTTAAGCTCTTTCTCTTTGGCTGTAAAAG
>CANHIS010000028.1 GCA_947460255.1 Bacteroidota bacterium | reverse complement strand
GAAGGTGGACGATTCTCAGATGAAAAACCAGTTCGTCGCGGTCCACGCAAGGATGGCGAAGGTTTTGGCTCGAAACCAGATTTCAAATCCGACCGTCCAGCTTACAAAAAAGAAGGTGGACGATTCTCAGATGAAAAACCAGTTCGTCGCGGTCCACGCAAGGATGGCGAAGGTTTTGGCTCGAAACCAGATTTCAAATCCGACCGCCCAGCCTACAACAAAGAAAGAGGTCGTTTTGGCGATGATAAACCAGTAAGAGGAAGAAGGCCAAGAACCGAATCGGGAGAAGCTGGGAAATTTAATAGCGACGACAAACCGCGCTTCGACAAACCGAAAGAATTTGGTGATAAGCCATTTCGTGGAAGATCGCGCGACGATAAAGATGCAAAACCATTTAAGCGCGATGGTGCCGAAAAGCCAGCCAGTAGAGGCGGATATTCTGGCAGAAGCGGACCAGTAAGACGGAATAATAAAAACGACGATTCGTTCAGCGAAAAAGGCGAATGGTTAGATCCAGAAGATTTCAAACAAGATTTGGATAAAGTTATTTTGAAACGTGCTGGTGGAAGTCCTGAGAAAAAGGGCGATGAATTAGGCGGTTATCGACCTGATTTTGTGCGCGCTACTTACAAAGGGCCAGAAAGAAGGCCAGGAAAGAAAAAAACGAAACTTGAAGAGTTGGACGGAAAAATCCGTCTCAACAGATATATTTCGAATGCAGGAATTTGCAGCCGCCGTGAAGCCGATGCACTGATTGAAAGTGGCGTTATCCGAGTAAACGGAGAAATTGTTACCACATTAGGATTCCGTGTAAGCCCAATCGATAAAATCCAATACGGCGAACAAACATTGTCGAGAGAATCTCCGCAGTATTTGTTGCTGAACAAGCCCAAAGATTTCATCACAACTTCAAATGATCCAGAAGGTCGCAAAACTGTGATGGATCTTGTTAAAGGAGCTTGCAAGGAGCGATTGTATCCTGTGGGGCGTTTAGACAGATCTACTACTGGATTGTTGTTGATGACCAACGACGGAGAGCTGGCAAAACGACTGACGCATCCATCCCACGGAGTGAGAAAAATTTACCATGTAACTCTCGATAAGAATCTGCAAGCTTTAGATTTGAAGAAGATTACCGAAGGTTTCGAACTTGAAGATGGGTTTATTGAAGTGGATGAAATTTCGTGGGCGGCCCAAGAAACAAAAAATGAAGTTGGTATTGTTTTACACTCGGGTAAAAACAGGATTGTTCGCCGTATATTCGAACATCTCGGTTATGAAGTTGTGAAACTCGATAGAACAGGATTCGCAGGATTAACCAAGAAAAATCTACCAAGAGGAAATTATCGTTTCCTAACCGAAAAAGAAGTGATCATGCTCAGAATGAGCTAATAAGAACGTGTTTTAATATGGCATTCATTGGGAAAGCAATTAAACGAGCGCTCACTTTACAAAAGACGCTCAACATTGTAAGAAGACGTCAATCTCCTGTGAAAAAACAGGAAAAGACCTTCCTCAAATTAATCAAGAAGGCCCAGGATACAGCGTTTGGTGAACATTTTGGATTTTCAGAAATCCTCGATAGTAACAATCCAATTGCACTGTTTCAGTCTCGTGTTCCTGTTTACGACTATGATTCTATCCACCGCGATTGGTGGTTCAGAATGTTGGAAGGTGAAGAGGACGTTACTTGGCCAGGAAAGGTGCAGTATTTCGCATTGAGCTCAGGAACTTCAGGAGCTCCAAGCAAGAAGATCCCGGTAACTCAGGCTATGATTCGAAGCATGCGAAGAACCTCAGTTCGTCAGATTTTATCGCTGGCTTACTATGATCTTCCACCTGAACTTTTCGAAAAAGGAATCTTCATGCTTGGTGGATCCACAGATCTTCAAAAGCGAAGTAGTTACTACGAAGGCGATTTAAGTGGAATCAATGCCACACAAATCCCATTTTGGTTTCAAGCGCATTACAAACCGGGTAAGAAGATTGCCCGCGAACGCGATTGGGAATCGAAGCTAGAAGAAATCGTGTTGGCTGCCAAAGATTGGGACATTGGAATTATCGTTGGTGTGCCTGCTTGGATTCAAATTGTAATTGAACGAATCATCAAGCATTATAACCTAAAAACAATTCACGATCTCTGGCCTAATTTGATGATTTATGTGCATGGTGGAGTGTTTTTCGAACCCTATAAAAAGGGTTTCGACAATCTTCTGAGCAAGCCGATTCACTACATCGAAACTTACTTGGCATCAGAAGGTTTTATCGCTTTACAAAGTGATAATGGCAAAACTTCTATGGAAATGGTGCTCAACAACGGCATCTTCTACGAATTTATACCGTTTAATGAAGCCAACTTCAATTCGGATGGCTCGCTAAGTTCATCTGCCCAAGTGCTCACTTTAGATGAAGTAAAAGAAGGAGTTGATTATGCGCTTTTATTGTCTACTTGTGCTGGCGCTTGGCGTTACATGATTGGAGACACAATCAGGTTTACCAATTTAGATGCGTGTGAAATCATCATCACCGGCCGCACCAAACATTACTTGAGCATTTGTGGTGAACACATGAGTGTAGACAACATGAACCACGGAATATTGAAAGCTGCTGAGCATTTCGGAGTGGCAATTCCTGAATTTTGTGTGGCTGGATTTATAGACGACAAGGTTTTCGGACACAAATGGTTTATTGGCTGTGATCAGGAAATTGATGCAGAAGAGTTTAGAGTGCGACTCGATGAAGCCATCAAGGATTTAAACGACGATTATAAAGTTGAGCGTAGATCTGCATTAAAAGAAATGAAATTGGAAGTGCTCCCTGTAGATTTATTTTACGATTGGATGCGCAAAATGGGCAAAGAAGGCGGTCAAAATAAATTTCCAAGAGTGTTGAAGAAAGAGCAATTAGCTGATTGGGAAGAATTTGTTAAGTCGGTAAATGCATGATAACTGGCGCGATCTGGAAAGGATTTCTCACAGGAGTTTGGCTGAGCATGTCGTTCGGTCCGGTTTTTTTTCTGTTAATCCAAACCAGCATCCGCAAAGGAGTTCGGCACGCATTGTTTTTTGATTTGGGCGTATTGCTCAGCGATCTACTGTACATTGTTGTTGCATTCTTTGGCGCTTCGATTATTCTAGAAAACGAAACGTATAAAGATTGGATTGGCTTAATTGGAGGCATCGTTTTAATCGTATTTGGGTTACTTCCGTTTGTGAATCCACCTAAAGAAAACACACACCCTGTAGATAGCGAAATGCAAGCAGTTGGGAAGCTAAATCCCACTGGGCTAATTTTGAAGGGCTTTTTTATCAACTTACTCAACCCATCTGTCTTGTTCATTTGGTTTGGAGCTGCTACAGTTGCTTTTGCCACGTTTCATGGACAGAAATTTCCGGTAGCAGTATTCTTTTTGGTTACTCTTGTTACCTATTTTGGAATCGACATAGCGAAAATTTATCTCGCCTTGAAATTGAAGCGTTTCCTTAATCCTGCAGGTTTATTGGTTGTGAACCGCGTTTCAGGATTCATCATTATGCTCTTTGGTTTATACTTGATATTGAATTCCATTTGATCTGCGAAAAGTCATAGTTTATCCTGACGCTTGTCATTTTTTAGGGTGTTATCCTGTCGGACTTTTGTATGGAACCCTAAGAAACCCGAATTATGATCAAGACCTCATTAATTACCGACATCCACCGCACGAACCGCGAATGGCTTAACCTCATTTCATTCTATCAGGATGAATTGATGATCATGGAAAAACGCATTGCAGAAGTTGTATCGAAAAATACAGCTGTTGAAGTTTTGGCCAATGCCGAACACTTCCAAAATCAAATGATCATTCAAAAAAATCACTTGCTTGATATGCAGGGTGAGATCGTTCATTTGGAAGATAAAATCACCGAGGAAATTCAGAGCAATCCAATTGCAGCGGATCATCGCCGCCATGAAACGCCGATTGATTTGAATGATAGAGTAGGACAATTCCGAACAACATTCTATGAACTACGCAAAGAATTCCTAGAATACCTGATGAAGGTAATGTAACTACGACCGAAGTTTTTCCCAAGCTGCAATGATGGTACTTTCAGCTTGTTTGATTTCTTCTTTGGTGTTGAAAATTCCGAGGCTGAGCCGAATAGATGTATAGCTTTCTGCTTCGGTAAAGCCCATTGCCAAGGTTACATGTGAAGGTGCTGCCAAAGCTGAGCTACAAGCCGAACCAGTCGAAAATGCCAAGTTTGGAACTATGGCAATTAAACGATCTGCTTTAATTCCAGGAAGCAAAACATGCACTGTGTTTGGAAGCCTCTCTAATGTTTGCGCTGTTATTTTACAACCAGCATTTGAGAGGCTTTTTTCCAATTCATTCCGCAATGGCAAACAGTGTTCTGAAAAATTGTTTGGATTCGTAAGGAATAATTTGGCTGCTGCACCAAGCCCCACAATTCCCGGAACATTAAGTGTTCCTGAGCGCAAACCAGATTCATGTTGGCCGCCATGTAATTGTGGAAGCAAGGTAACTCTAGGCTTTTTCCTGCGCACATACAACGCTCCTATGCCTTTCGGTCCATTGAATTTGTGTGCAGAAAGCGCCAAGAGATCGGCGCCAAGCTCATCCACATTGACTGGTATTTTCCCACAAGCTTGTGTGGCATCGCACAGCAGTAAACTGTTTTTGGAGTGAACGATTTGCGCAATTTCCTTGATGGGTAAAATCACGCCTGTTTCATTGTTGGCCAACATTGCACAAACAAGAATGGTGTCGTTCCGAACAATATTCGATAGATAGTTTAGATCGGGAAGACCATCTCGGTTTACTGGAACAAGTTCGATCTCGAACCCGAAAGAACCTAGAAATTCTAATGTGTCGAGAACTGCTTTGTGCTCTGTTGATAGAGCAACAATATGTTTTCCTTTGTTTTGATAAGCTTGAGCAACGCCCTTGATGGCAAGATTTATCGATTCTGTGGCACCACTCGTGAAAACGATTTCTTGGGTGCTGGATCCGATTGAAGTGGCTATTTGTTCACGAGCTATCTGTACTGCTTCATCCGCTTGCCAACCAAAACGGTGCAACTTGCTGGAGGCATTTCCGAAGCGTTCGTTAAAATAAGGCAACATCTGCTCGAGCACAACGGGATGGACGGGCGTTGTGGCGTTATTGTCGAGATAAATACTATGCATCATGCCTTGACTTTTTCGCGTAACCAATTGAGGTAACGAATCACTTCACCTTCCTGTTCGGAGTTTTCCCATTTTTCGAGATACAACTCTATAGTAGATCGAAGTTTCCGAGAGCGAATTCCATCAGTTTCGGTGGTTGCCTTTTCGAGAATCCTAAGCAATTCTTTCTCTTTGAGGTGTTTATCGTCTTCTAGTTCCTTCTGATTTTCACGAATAACTTGGTCTTTCCGGTAATTCCAGAAATCAATATCGCCATTTTCGTAGCGAATGATCAATTCTGCAACGGCAATTTTAAACTTCAGCGAAGCATCTGCTTTTTTGTAAGAATCGAGTAGGTAAGCCTTGCTGAGGTGTCGAATCGCTTGGTTGTATTGCTGTAAATCGAAGTAACTGGTAGCAAGGTTGAGGTAAACGAACAGTTCGTAAAATGGAACTTTTCGAAGGTTTTTGTTTTTTAGTAAATCTTGAAGAATAGCAATGGCTCGAGGAATGTCGAAGGTTGAATAGTTGTTTACCAAAGCATTGAAGTAGAAAACCTCGAACCGTTCAAAATGCAAGTTGTTGAATTCCTGCATGGCGTCGTGAAGCTGTTCGGAGTATTCGAGCGATTCTTTTATTCTACCAGTTTTAAACAAACTGTTCACCATGTAAGTGAGCATTTGCAGTTTGATTTCGTGGTTGTTTCTTGTAAATAATTGTTCTTCAGTGAATTCAGCAATTGTTTTTCTCAGGTAATCCTCAAGACTTAAATAATCTTGTTTTTGCAGAAGCATTTGGCTCACCAAGCTATATAGTTTAAATCGGAACCTCGGCGACGCTGCCAATGTCGCATCTTGCATAAAGCTTTTAGTGGTTTCTTCAAGGATGCCCATCAAGGAGTTCTGCTTCTCGCCGAAGTTTTGAGTGATTTTTAATCGATACGAAACAATGGCCAGCAAATCGTCCATCTCACGAAGTCGGTTGAGTGTTTCAGAATTTTTGCGGCGAAGCGAAACGTAGGTTTCAGGGTTGATAATGAGCAATTCGTTCGACAACCGGATAAACTCTCCATAGATGATGTCGAGCATTTCGTGGTTCTCCGTTTTCTGGGCTTTTTGTTCGGCCTTTCGAAGAAAATGAAAGGCAAGTTGATATTGATTTTTTGCAATGTATATTCTTACTATCGTGAGCAAATGAAAAATCACCAATAGCTCTTCATCGTTGTAATGCTGCAGCATCAGCGATCGATTGATGTCTTCCAATAACCTATTTCGAAGGCGGTAATAGGCGTTTTTATCGCCGTCGGGATAAAGTTTCCGGAAGATTTTTTCATCCGATGCATCGGGATGCTTCCGAAGCGCATCTAACAAAAACAGATCTTTTCGTTCTGTATTTCCTTGTTGGCGATGTGCAAACAGTTTGTAGAACCTGATTTCTTCTTTGTTAAGTACTTCAACGATTTGGTTTAAAATATCCATCTGAATATCGCAGTTGACTAGGTAAGAAATGTACAACAATAGATTATGCCAGCAAATTTTTATGAATACTTTTGTTTAACAAGATTACTAAACATGTTAGCCACACATAAAATCTTAAGAATAGCCCATTCAAAAACGCAGATGTTTAAGCGTTTAGCTGCTGTTGTTTTGTTTTTTGTGTGCACGGTTTTATCTATAAACTCCAGGGCGCAAAGTTTAATTGTACAATCGGCGACCCTGCCCGACACACTTTACATTGGTTCGAGTTTTACACTAACTGCCACAGTTTGGAACGACAACGATTCAAGCCACCAAGGGAATCTGCAATTTTGGTTTCTAAATCCTACCAATGATTCGGTTCAGGTTGCGCTCGGTGGGTTTCTCAATACATTGCAATTTTTTGCTCCTCAGCAAGTTAGAACCTTTCAAATCGAAGTCCCGGTTACGCCCGATTTCTTCCTCGAAGGAGGTAATACAGTAGTTATATGGCCTTCAATGGTAGGCGAACCGCTGGATCCAGAAAGTCCTTTTTTGAGTCAGGTTTATGTACTCAATCCTAATGGTTCGTTGATGTTGGAAAATCTTTCTCCTAACAAGTTTAGGATCGATAACCCTTCTGGCAATGAATTGATAGTTCGGTCGGTGGCAAATGCTAAACAACCAAAGCAAATTCAAGTGCTCGATTTGAGCGGGCGAATCCTTAAGAGCTCAGCGTTCGAGGCTTCCAACATGGGCGATATTTCAGCTCTGTTGCCTGGAATATATATCGTTGTACTTCGTTTTGATGACGGGCAGATTTACAGCCAGAAAATCATCAAATCGAACCGATAACAAACAATTACAACATTTCAACCGCAGAATGTGTTCTTAAGGTTATTTTTGCCAAAAACCTGAAGAATGAATTCCCAGTTTCCCGACGGCCTTTATTGCTCATCTACCACTAAGTACAAGCGTTTCCTTACTCGTGAAGTGAAAATTGGAGACCTTTTGCTCGGTGGGCACAATCCAATTCGTGTGCAATCGATGACAACCACCGATACGATGGATACTGCAGCCACAGTTGCACAATCGCTTCGAATGATAGAAGCAGGATGTGAACTGGTGCGTATTACAGCGCCAAGCCTGAAGGAAGCTCAGAATCTTGAACTTATTCGCAACGAAATCCGCAAAGCGGGATACACCACTCCACTGGTAGCCGACATACACTTTACACCCAATGCAGCCGAAGTCGCCGCCCGAATTGTCGAGAAGGTGCGCGTTAACCCTGGAAACTATGCCGACAAAAAGAAATTCGAGACAATAGATTATACGGATTTGTCGTATGAAGCTGAACTAGAAAGGATTAGAGAGCGATTTACGCCCTTGGTGAAAATTTGCAAGGAATACGGAACCGCCATGCGTATTGGAACCAATCATGGTTCATTGTCGGACCGAATTATGAGTCGCTACGGTGATAGCCCACAAGGCATGGTGGAATCCGCGATGGAGTTTTTGAAAATAGCTGAAGACCTAAATTATTACAACATTGTGCTTTCGATGAAATCGTCGAACACCCAAGTAATGGTTCAAGCTTATCGCTTGTTGGTGAAAAGAATGTTGGATGAAAACATGAATTATCCGCTTCACCTTGGCGTAACTGAAGCTGGGGAAGGAGAAGATGGAAGAATAAAGTCGGCAGTGGGCATCGGTACTTTGCTGGAAGACGGATTGGGCGATACCATTCGTGTTTCACTTACCGAAGAGCCTGAATTCGAAATTCCTGTTGCCAAAGCACTTGCAGATCGATACACGAATCGCGCGGTGCACAACCCGATACCTGAAGCGCCGGTTTGGCCTATCAATTCGTTTGAGTATAGCCGCCGCGAAACCCACTCGGTTTTGAATATTGGTGGAAGTTCGGTGCCTGTTGTGGTGGCCGATTTTTCGGTTGAAGCTCCAGAGAAACCTGCTCACTTGTTTCGTGCTGGATATGCGTATTCGGTGCCGCTCGACAAATGGAATATTGCCGATCAAGCATGCGATTACGTTTATTTAGGACAACACACGATCAACTTTGAAATCCCGGGCACATTGGGCTTGATTCAAGATGCCGATTGTTGGAATCCAGAATTGAAGAACGCTTATCCACTGTTTACTTCTGAAGATTATCGAGAAGATAAATTTCAGAAATCAAAGAAGTTGAATTGGGTGCGTATCAGTTTGCAGGATCTCGATGATAGCTTGTTGCAAAAGATCGAAAAAGACCCAACTGTGGTGCTTGTTGCAGAAACTTCGAATGTGCACGGAATGCCAGAATTGAGACGCTTGTTTGTTGAATTGATGCTCAACAGGTTGCAGGTTCCTGTGGTGATTTTCAGAAAGTATCAGATTGCTGATGAAAGTACACTACAGCTGCATGCCGCCACCGATGCTGGTGGATTACTTACAGACGGTTTGGGAGATGGCGTGTGGATATCGAATACCAGTGCTGTTGGACAACAAAAAATGATCAACCAAACATCCTTTGGAATCTTGCAAGCGGCTCGAGTGAGAATTTCGAAAACCGAATACATTTCTTGTCCATCATGTGGCCGTACACTATTCGATTTGCAGGAAACCACAGCCAGAATCCGCAAGCGTACCGACCATTTAAAAGGCTTGAAAATTGGCATTATGGGATGCATCGTAAATGGTCCGGGCGAAATGGCAGATGCAGATTTTGGCTATGTAGGAACAGGCGTTGGCAAAATTACCTTATACAAAGGAAAGGAAGTCGTTAAGCGCAATGTTGACGCGGAACACGCTGTTGATGAGCTGATTGATCTTATCAAGGAACATGGTAGATGGGTTGAAGCCCCAGAAGTACTTTAAAGATTTATTGGTTTTGTGAGGCGCATTCTCCCCGGAGGGAAGACAAAAAAGATGCTCCCAAAATGGAGTCGAGAATCGGCTCAGTGGTGCTAATTCAAAGGAATTTGTAGAGAATGATTATTGGATGATTTTCTACAAAATTGTTAACCACTAGATATGGTCTCTTGTTTGAGATTGACCAATGTTTTCAAGGTGTTACATTAAGATTGATATACGAACAAATGTTTTTCTTACATCTGTAAGAAGACCGCGTTTTCGAAGGGTCTTTTTCGCAACTGCAGGATGCTTATATAAGTATTACACTGGAGAAAGCTTAAATGCGAGACGATTATGAAAACGCACTACACACCTAAATCAACGTCAAAAACAACATACTTCCGTATTTTAATTCTGCTGATGGCATTTCTTCCGTTGGCTTCGAAAGCGGTAAGTTATACTTGGATTGGTGGTGTTTCGAATGAATGGGGCAACTCAGCCAACTGGTCGCCATCTTCAGGTTTTCCTGATTTTGGAGATGATGTTACTATTCAATCGGGCGCATTTAGTCCTGTTTTTGAGGAGATTTCAGGTCTCAACAATTTTACTATTAATTCAGGGTCGTTGAATCTTTCGGGGTTCACATTGATCATTTCAGGTGCATCCAATTTTAATGGTGGAAGCATTTCGAATGGCGCCTTGAACTGCTCGGGAACCACCATTTTTGCTGGTACATCAGTAAATGCTACAGTTACTGCAACAAGTACTTCTGTTTCGTTTAATGGTTCTACATTCAGCTTGCCGGTAACGGTAACCAAAACAGGCGCAGGAAGTGTAACATCTGCCGGAGGCAACACATTCGATGGCACTTTTACCTTAATTAATTCGGGTGCTGGTGAGGTAATATTAAGCAATACGAATCCTGATACCTATAAAACAGATGTAACATTTACGAACTCTGGAAGTGGCTGGATTTCTGCCTCTCATGCAGCTTCAGGTACAAGTTTTCAAGGCAATGTGATTTTCAATTCAACGGGATCAAGTCCTGGTGTTCGTTTAGGGCAAGGCGGCGGATCTTGTACTTTGGCAACTACAAAAACGATTCAAGTTGGCGGAACGGGATTTTCAGTAGGCGATTTATTCATCAAGAATTTAACTCAAATTGGAAGCACTGCGCAAAGTTTAACTTTGAGTGGAACTGCATCATTATCAATTGAAACAGGATGTGTTTTTAACGCCGCAGTAAATTTTACCTCCCCACAACTTTTCTTAGATGGAGCAACTTACCAAACCACTGCAGAATTTACGAAGTCTAGTTCTGGAAACAATCAAAGCATTGGAGGGAACATCTTTAACGGTGCTGCAACTTTCACAAATTCAGGTTCTGGAGAATTAATCCTTGGCGTGAGTAATCCTGATGATTTTAACGATATAGTTACATTTAATCAAACAGGATCTCAAACTACATTTGTTGCACATGGAGCTGCTGGAACAACATTTGCCGAAAACATTGTTGTAAATTCTACAGGTTCTGCGCGAGGTGTACGTTTCGGTCAGGCCGGAGGAACATCGAATTTGGCTACAGGGAAAGTAATCGAGATAGGAGTTTCAGGCTTTTCTTCAGGCAGTTTAAGATTGAGAAATTTCACACAAACAGGATCTACTGCTCAGTCAATTTCAGTTACATCTGGAACTGCCGCTTTATATTTGGAAAGCGGAACCACCTTTAATGCAAATGTAAATTTCAATTTCCCGCAGTTGTTTTTGAGCGGAACAACATTCGTAGGCACTGCCACACTTGAAAAAAACGGTGCAACATCTAACTCAGGAACGGGTGGAAATACATTTGGATCAACAACCTCAATTACCAATAGCGGATCGGGTGCATTGATTTTAGGATCTTCAGCTGCCGATATTTTCAATGGAGCTTTAACCTTAATCTCAACTGGGTCATCAACGCTTCAGCTAGCACAAGGTGGATCGGGCCATCAGTTCAATGAAAATGTTAATGTGAGTTCGACAGGTTTTTCTTCGGGAATTCGTTTTGGCCAATCGGGCGGAACTTCCACATTAGCGAATGCCAAAACCCTAACAATCGGGGTACTTGGATACACAACTGGCGACTTGATTTTAAGAGGTTTTACGCAAACAGGGTCAACCAGTCAGAGCCTTACGTCTTTCGCTAACAGTTCGTTTTTACAGCTCGAATCGGGCACTGTTTTTAACGGTGCAGTTACATTTTCAGCTCCTGGAATTAACTTGAATGGTGTGAGATTTAATTCAACTGCTGTTTTAACAAAGAATGGCGCAATTTCATCCAATTCGTTGGGAGGAAATGTATTTAGTTCAACAGTTTCGTTGGTAAATTCTGGAACGGGTGAATGGATTTTAGGAAGTACTTCTCCTGATGTTTTTTCAAACAATTTAACAATAGAAAACACAGGTTCGGATGTAATTTATTTAGCTGAAGGTTCTGCAGACAATGAGTTTAATGGAAACATAGAATTGAATTCAACTGGATCTGCAGCAGGTATTCGATTCGGACAGAATGGTGGAACATCAACCCTTGCAAATACCAAAGTCATTACAATTGGAAGTGGTGGATTTACCTCTGGCGATTTGCGTTTGGCTGGCTTTACACAAACGGGAACTACAGCACAATCGCTTACTACATTCGGCACTGGAACTGAACTCTATCTAGAAACAGGTACAACTTTAAACGGAACTGCAACATTTATCTGTCCGGGTGTTTACTTGAACGGTACTACGTTTAATAATACGACAACGATCACCAAAAACGGCTCGGGTCCAAATCTCTCCACTGGTGGAAATGTATTTAATGGTGTAACAACCATTTCATCCATTGGAAGTGGCGCATTGTACATGGGAACATCTGTTGCAGACGACTTTAATGAAGACGTGAGTTTCCGCCAAACCACAGCATTTACTTTGTATCCTGCATACAATTCGAGTACAACATTTGCAAAATCAATTTCAACAACAGGCTCTTCTTCCGTAGTTAATTTTGCCGCTGGAGGAGGAACTGTTGTGATGGATGGAACAGCCAATCAAAATATTTCTGGAGATATCTCTACTCCTCCAGATTTTAGCGGCCTTACAATCAATAAAGCTTCAAACAGGGTATCCTTGTTAGTGCCAATAACAGTAAGTAATCTGCTCACTTTTGTTTCAGGAAGAATAAATTCATCAAGTTCCTTTTTGCTAACAGTTTTAGACAATGCAACCGTGAGCGGCGCATCAAGCAGCAGCCACGTTTCTGGTCCATGCAGAAAAGAAGGGAATGATGCATTTACATTCCCAATTGGTGCTGCAGGAGTTTACCGCCCAATTGGGATTTCGGCTCCAGCAACAACAGGCAGCCAGTTTACCGCACGTTTTCTGTTCGATGATTCTGACGCAACATATTCGCATGCCAGCAAAGACGGTTCATTGGATCATTTGAGCCACTGTGAATATTGGACTTTAGACCGCAATGCGGGATCATCATCTGTATCGGTAACCTTGTCTTGGAATACAACCAGTTGTGGAGTTACAAATTTGGCAGATTTGCGCGTGGCACGTTGGAATGGCTCCATGTGGAAAGACCACGGAAACGGCGGAACATCGGGTAATACAGTTTCTGGATCGCTTGTTTCTTCTAGCGCAATCAGCAGCTTTAGTCCGTTTACATTGTCTTCGAGTACTACCGAAAACCCACTTCCGGTTAATCTTGTTCACTTTGCTGCGGTTCCAAAAGACGAGAAAGTGCAATTAGAGTGGACTACCGCATCAGAAACCAATAATGATTTTTTTATTGTTGAGGTGAGTGAGGATGCAGTAGAATTTGAAGAAGTTACCAAGGTTTCTGGAGCAGGAAACAGCAATGCGATTCTCAATTACGTGGTTTACGACAACACACCGCACGCAGGGGTTTCATATTACAGATTGAAGCAAGTAGATTTCGACGGTAAGGTGATGTATTCTGGTATTCGTGTAGTTGAAATGGCGAATTTATGGCAAAATGAAATTATCGTGTTGCCTAATCCGGTTGTTAATTCAGCCAGTATCCGACTTGATCCAGATCAATTTAGCCGCCCAACCATCGAGTTGCGAGATCTTCAAGGAAGACTGGTGAGAAATATTGGCCAGATGGAAGTAAATCCGGCCTTACCAATAGAACTCGATTTAAAAGACATTCCTGCAGGTTTGTATTTCATTCAAGCGTTTGAAAATGGCAAGACTGCCGTGAGACGAATTGTGAAAAAATAATCGAATCTGCATACAAGTATTAGAAGGGCTGCCTAATTGGTGGCCCTTTTTGCTGATGTAAATGAATTGATTAAATAAACGATCGATTTTATGTCTTGAATTTCATTCCTTTTATCAAGCAACGATCAAGTTCGAAATATGGATTACTGAGGAACATTAAATATTTTACCGGGATTTAAAATGCCTTCAGGATCAAATGCGAATTTAATTTTACGCATTAATTCTAGTTGTATTTCCGGGAATTTAATGTCCATATATGGCTGCTGAACAAGGCCAATTCCATGTTCTCCGCTAAGCGTTCCGCCAAGATTTACAACAAGTTCAAAGATTTCTCGAATTCCTTTTGTGACGTCGATTTTCCATTGTTCTTCGGTAAGATTTCCTTTGATGATATTGACGTGCAAATTTCCATCACCGGCATGCCCATAACACACTGAACTGAAGCCATATTTCTTTCCAATTTCCTTTACACCGCTTAAAAGTACGGGAAGCTCGGCGCGAGGCACTACGGTGTCTTCTTCTTTGTAGGTAGAATTTGATTTTACAGCCTCAGCAACACTGCGTCGAAGTTTCCACAGATCAGCCTTTTGGGCTTCCGACTCAGCGAAATGAATATCCATACATTTGAAAGATTCCAAAACAGGAACAATTTTCTCGATGTCTTTTAGGATGGTATCTTCATCATTTCCATCTACTTCAATAAGCAAATGAGCCATTTCATCTGGTCCGATTTGCAGATGAATATCGTGTCTGAATTTCAAAGTCCAGTCGATTGCATCACGTTCCATAAACTCAAGTGCAGAAGGGATAATTCCTGCACGAAATATGGCCGATACAGCAGCACAGGCTTTTTCTGGACTTTTAAAAGGGGCTAAAAGCACTTTATTTAATCGAGGAAATGGGAGTAATTTGAACACAACCTTAGTGATTACACCAAGTGTGCCTTCGCTTCCCACAAACAATTGTGTTAGGTTATACCCAGTGGAGTTTTTAAGCACTTTCGCACCAGTGCGGATGATGTGGCCCGATGCAAGAACAACTTCAAGGTCAAGTACATAATCGCGTGTAACACCATATTTCACAGCACGAGGGCCTCCGGAGCAGTGAGCTAAATTTCCTCCTATAAAACATGTGCCACGGCTGGAAGGATCTGGCGGATAAAAAAGGCCTTTTTCGATAACTGCTTCCTGGAAAACTTGGGTAATAACTCCCGGCTCTACTGTGGCTTGCAGGTTGTTTTCATCAATTTCGACAATTCGGTTGAAACGGCTCATCGCCAGCACAACTCCACCATAAACTGGAAGTGCTGCACCACTTAATCCAGTTCCTCCTCCACGGGTTGTTACAGGTATTTTGTGTTCGTTACAGTAGCTTAGAATTTTGCTAACTTCTTCTGTATTTCCGGGCTTCAGCACCACATCTGGGAAATATTTCAGGTCTTCGGTTTCATCATGCGCGTTGGCTTCAATGGTTTCCGAATCAGTAAAAACGAAGTGTTCACCAAGAACTGATTTAAAGAAATTCAAATGTGTGCTATCAATTATGTAGTTGCCCATGAAACAAAATTATCATTTGATAAATGCTGTTTTACGCAATCGTGAACATTTCATCAACATCCAATCGCATTGGAAGCGAAGATTTACTGTCAAAGTAACAGTGAATGGTAGAAATTGATCAGACAAGAAACAATAAGCAAGTCTAAAATTTCGATGACAATCAATTATTGCTTGAAATTGAATTTTCACTTACATTAATACCAAGGCCAGGGGCTCCAGATAATTCAATTTTTCCGTGTTTGATTTTCAGGCCAGTTGCAAGATCAGAGGTGAGTAATAATGGGCCATCCATATCAACAAAGTCGAGTAGGGGAAGGAAATTTGCAATTGCTGCCGATCCAATAGAGCTTTCATTCATGCTGCCCATCATCACTTGAATTCCTTTTTGGCGTGCATTTTTGATCATTCGTAAGGCAGGTGTAATTCCGCCGCATTTGGTAAGTTTAATATTAATACCGTGAAATCCAGCTACACAATTATCTACATCACTTTCTGCTACGCAGGATTCGTCGGCGAAAAGTGGAATAGAGCTCAATTTTTTTAATTGAGGCATTAAATGTAAGTCTAATACGTTGAGAGGTTGTTCAATTAATTCGATGTTTAAATTCTTCAACGTATTAATCAGAAGGAGGGCTTCATCGAATTTCCAACCTGCATTTGCATCTATTCTGAACGGTTTGGTGGAGTTTTGTCTTAGAGTAGTTAGATTTTGAAGATCATTTCCCGAACCCACTTTTATTTTATAAACGGGCCAAGGATGCGCATTCATTTTGCTAATTAACTTTTCGATGTGATCAATTCCGAGTGTGTAATCTGTAATGGGTAAATTATTCGACCAATTTGCACCAAAAAGTTTGTAAAGTGGTTGGGCATTTTCTTTTCCGAATGCATCCCAAAAAGCCATGTCAAGTGCGCATCTTAAGAAGGAGTTATTGGGCAAAAAATAGGAAATGGTGGAGTAGAACTGATCTGGTGTTTCAGAATTTAAATTTTCAATTTTATCTTGAACAAACATTAAATCCTCAATCATTTTTTCAATTGGGATGTTGTAGTAAGAAATTGCTGGGGCTTCACCGAATCCAACGAATCCATTTCTTTCGAGTTTGATAATAAGCGCTTGTTGCACCGTTTTGGTTCGTCCGCCAGAAATGGTGAAAGGATACTCAAATGAAAGCGTTGAAACGAAGTGATTTAATTTTAGTGGCATTTTTTCAAAATGAAGGAAGCAATTAAGCCTTAATTATATTGCACAATTGTTAGTGGATAAAGAAACAATTCACATTTTTAATTACATTTTTGATTTGATATTTTTCTCCATTCATTATGCCAGAAAAGTGTAATAAATACTTGATTCTTAATTTTCTGCTTCCTTGTTTCCACAATATGCAAGCTTGAAGTATTCAATGAAAAGACAAAGATTTTCTCTTTTCATTGAGTGATAGTAAAGAGATTTTGCAATTAAAGTGCTTCATGTTTTTTTCGGTAAGATCTAATTTCTCTTTATAATGTTCTTAAACAGAGGCTTATCGAAACAATAAATCTAGGTGCAACCAAAAATATTCAGGTTTTGAGATTGCTTTATCCTTGTATCCCTTTGAACCTTCGAAGAACAGTTTGATTGCATAATTCCGAAAGTAAATGAACACGTACCATTTGTGCAGATTTATTGGGAGCTCGGTTTATAACTTAATTTGGTATTAACATTGAAAATGTTTTGGGAAAACCCAACTATCCCCTTCCCAAAGGGCAATTTAAATTTCTTAAAGTGATTTGCCAAAGATTAACCGTTTATAATCGTTTATAACCGTTTCAATAGAGGAGTGATTTTTTAATGGACAGATATTCAGATAATTAAAGATTGCCTACGCGCTGTCGCATTCATTTTACTCCGTTTTTATGCCAACGTAAAAATCCGTTGTAAAAGAATTTCATTCGCATGAATTCCTATTTTTACCCAGATAATCTAAAGCTCAAAATGAAACATTTACTTCCATTTCTATTTTTTCTGTTTTCCATCAACGCTTTCAGTCAGCAAAAAGACTTTACACTACAGGACATTTGGGCATCTCGTCAATTTGCACCCCAATTTGTGATGGGAATGGAAAGCATGAATGATGGTCTACATTATTCTGCCATGAAAATGGATGATAAAGGTATTTCAATTGAGAAATATAGATATTCAAATGGTGAGAAAGTGGCCGATATTTTCGTTGGCTCATCATTGAAATTGACTGATGGTTCGGTGATTAATTTCGATGAATATGTCTTTAGCGCCGATGAAACGAAGCTTCTCGTCCCTACCGAATCTGAACAAATTTATCGCCATTCGTTTAAATCGGATTTTGTAATCATTGACTTGGCCAAAGGAAGTGCTGATTATTTGAGCAAAGCTGGAGGTAAGCAACAGTATGCAGAGTTTTCTCCTGATGGGAAAAAGGTGGCATTTGTGCGTGATAACAATCTATTTATTAAAGATTTAATCACTGGCGCAGAAAGTGCAATCACTAGCGATGGGAAACAGAACAGCATCATTAATGGAGCAACTGATTGGGTGTATGAAGAAGAATTTGCATTAGCACAAGCCTTTTTCTGGTCGCCCAATGGAGATAAAGTGGCCTTTTTAAGGTTTGACGAATCAGAAGTAAAAGAATTTAACATGGCTATCTATGGCACTCTTTACCCTAGTGAATACAAATTCAAATACCCTAAAGCGGGCGAGAAAAATTCATCGGTTTCGGTAAAAGTTCATGATTTGCGTTCTGGCGTTACTCAAACAATGAAAAGTGGTGATAGTCCCGAACAATACATTCCTCGATTAAACTGGACGGCATCTGGAAATGAACTTTGTATCACACGAATGAATCGCCTGCAAAATCACCTAGAACTCTTGTTAGCTGATCCATCAACGGGTGAGACGAAGTTGCTTTTGGAAGAGAAAAGCGCCACATACATCGATATTCACGATAATCTGATTTTCTTGAATGACGGAAAGCGTTTCGTTTGGTCGAGTGAACTAGGAGGAAGAAACCATTTGTATCTGTACAGTATGGACGGAAAGCGCTTGAACGCGATTACTTCAGGCGAAATGGATGTAACTGAAGTATTTGGATTAGATGAGAAAAAAGGTTCAATTTGGTTTCAAGCGGCGGCTCCAACACCAGCAGACAGAACAATTTTCAATGTGAAACTCAATGGGAAAAATCAAAAGAGCGTAATCATTCCCGGCGGCCATCAAAACGCGGAGTTTAGCAATACATTCAGCTACTTCATTTTGCAGAATAGCAAGTCTGATCAGCCTACATCTTTTGCACTTTACAACAGTGATGGAGTAAAAGTTAGGATGTTGGAAGACAACCAAGGCTTAATTGATAAACTGAAGAACTACCGAGTTTCGGCCAAAGAATTTCTAAAAATCCCCAACGGACAAGGCACAGATTTAGAAGCATGGATCATTCGCCCACCCGATTTCGACCCATCTAAAAAGTATCCAGTATTTATGACCGTTTACGGTGGTCCGGGTCACAATACAGTTGAAAACCAATGGGAAGGAAGTAATTATTTGTGGCATCAAATGTTGGCACAAAAGGGGTACATCGTGGTTTCTGTCGACAATCGTGGAACGCAATATCGGGGCGAAGCATTTAAAAAATCTACCTACAAACAGCTTGGGAAATTAGAAACGGAAGACCAAATTGCAGCAGCTAAATATTTGGGGACGCTTCCTTACGTTGATCCATCAAGAATTGGAATCCAAGGATGGAGTTATGGAGGTTACATGAGTTCTTTGTGCATTACAAAGGGAGCAGATATTTTCAAGATGGCCATTGCAGTGGCTCCTGTTACCAATTGGAGATATTATGATTCTATTTACACCGAGCGATTTATGCAAACACCACAAGAAAATGGTTCAGGTTACGACGACAATTCACCGATTAATCATGTGGCCAGATTAAAAGGAAAGTACTTACTCATTCATGGAACAGCCGATGACAACGTGCATTTTCAAAATTCTGTGGAGATGGTCAATGCTTTGGTGAAAGCCAACAAGCAGTTCGATTTGTTCTTCTATCCCGACAAGAATCATGGCATTTATGGAGGAAATACTCGACTTCATCTGTACACGATGATGACTGATTTCATCCTTAAAAATTTGTAAGGCATTCAACTTTTTCTGCTACTTTGTTGTGTAAAACTGTCCATCTTGGATTAAGATTCTTGCGTGACCATTGTTACGCTTTACCAATTCACTTTTTAGGTATTCTATTCTAAAAAGATTGCTTTTGATAAGCGCTGTTGTGCAATATTGATTGTTACTTGATTTGTAGAAGTCTTGATTTGGCAATGTAGTTTGTATATTTCGTAATATGCAGAATGTCAGCAGTTAATATATTTATAATCTATTTAATTATTGGATGTGCAGCGTTTGTATTGAATGCTCCATCACAATTAATGAATATGCTTTTGCCCTCAGTTTTTGAAAGGACCTGATGATTTTTTCAAATCTGATGATTTCTTGCATATTTATTTATCTTTGTTTTATCATACTTTAACCTGTGAAAACCATCCTTTTTGCTCTATTTGTAATGCTTTCAGCGGATTTTTACGCACAGAGTGCCGACAATCTTCAAGCGATAGATTTTCGTGCACGCAAGTATTATGCTGATTCTGACATCATCAACATGACCCCGGTTAAGCTCGCACAAGTGAACTTTATCTTCCAAAGGTCATTCGTTATTAACCACGATAAACCTTGTCCTGAATGCCCAGAGGTTGATCTTAATAAGGTTGATGTGGGTGTTTTGCAAAGACAAGTTGATAAAAGAACAAGGCATTATCAATCTGTGCCTGGCCATCCCATAGATCTTTTGTCTATTCAGGAGTTAGATGCTGAACTTCTCCGCATCGAACAAGAATTAAACACCAACTCAAATTCTCACTAAGCGATATGAAAATCAGATTTTACCATTTGTTTCTCATGATCGCCGTGCTTGTTTCGGGGATCGATTTGGCTGCACAACAATACATCCTTGGCCAAGGTGGGGCAAACATTGTAACCTGCGGAGGAACTATTCTTGATCCAGGAGGAACAGGAACATACGCTAACAACTTAAACGTTACACAAACATTTACATCTGCTAATCCAGGCGAATGTATTCAGCTTACTATAACTTCATTTGCAACTGAAGCAAATTTTGACTTTCTCCGCGTATACAGTGGCCCCGCTGCTGCTGGAGAGGCATTGCTTGAATATGCTGGAGAAGCTCTAGCGGTTCCTATGGTTTTAACAGGTACTGTAGGTTCAGGCGGAAGCATAACACTTAATTTTGTTTCAGATGGTTCGGTGATAAGAGACGGCTTTTCTATCGGAATTGCTTGTGTTCCATGTCCTCCAGACCCAATTATTTATACGCTCGGTCAAGGTGGTTCTACTATCACAGGCTGTGGTGGAATTCTCCGCGATCCAGGAGCAACCAACAATTATCCTGACAATTCAAATACAATTCAAACCTTCTGTTCAGGAACTGGAGATTGTGTTCGGTTAACTTTCTCTGAGTTCGAGATGGAGTCAGGTATCGACTTTATACGTTTTTATGATGGAAATAGCGTAGCATCTCCACTGCTCAATATCGCTTCAGGTTTTGGAATTCCTCCTGCAGTTATTACATCCGATCAATCTGGTGGTTGTTTAACACTTGAGTTTACGAGCAACGGCGGAACAAATTTCGAAGGCTTTAAAGCCACAATAGATTGTGTTCCATGCGCTCCACCGCAGAATGTTATGATTCTCGGGCAAGGCCCAGCTACAATCAACACCTGTGGAGGAACTCTTTTAGATCCAGGCGGATCTGGTGATTATCCTCCAAATTTGAACGTAATTCAAACTTTTTGCTCCGATGCTGGAAATTGTGTTCGGTTAACGTTCAACCAGGTTCAAACTGAAAATACAATCGACCTTATCAGATTTTATGATGGAGCTACAGTTGGCGCCGCACTGATTGATGAAGTTTCAGGTTTTAATATTCCTCCTGCAGTAACAAGTACAACCAATTCTGGAGGTTGCATGACGGTTCAGTTTATCACGAACGCATTCACGAATAGCGCTGGATTTAGTGCTACACTTTCCTGTTTGCCATGTCCACCTCCACCTGATATTTTAATTCTAGGACAAGGAGGTCCTTTGGTTACTACTTGCAATGCAATTCTTCAGGATCCAGGCGGGCCTGGTCAGTATGCAAATGACTTAAATGTTTCTCAAACGATCTGTTCTGGCACTGCTGAATGCATTAATTTGACATTCACAGAATTTACTACAGAAGCAACTTTCGACAGGTTAACGATATACGATGGTCCGGATAACACGGCCGAGTTATTAGGGATTTTTTCGGGCTTTACCATGCCTCCTCCAATAAGCAGCTCTACTGCTTCAGGCGGTTGCATGACATTGGTTTTTACATCAAGCAGCAGCGTTACCAATATTGGCTTTGAAGCAACTGTTCAATGTGTGACATGCCAGGATCCAGTTGATGCACCAACAGGTTTTTGCGACGATGCTCAACCATTTTGTACTGAAGTTGATGGAGGTATTACGTTTCCTGCAGCAACTGGAACAAATTCTGAATTCGGCGGTGGGATTTGTTGTTTAGGTTCGACACCAAATCCCGCTTGGTACTTCATGCGAATTGAAGAAACTGGGCCGATCGATATCTTGATTACATCTGGATTTGACGTAGACTTTATTTGTTGGGGACCATTTACAGAACTTCAATGGCAAAATGGTATTTGTGGAGAAGCCACCGATCCAAATCAAGACTGTGCAGCTGGTGCAGGTTCTTACTTTGTTGACTGTAGTTATTCTGGAGCAGCAATTGAAAACTGCAATATTCCGAACGCACAAGCAGGAGAGTATTATATGTTGTTGCTTACCAATTTTTCCAACCAGGCAACCAACATCAACTTCCAACAAGATGGAGGATCAGGTTCAACTGATTGCAGTATTTTTTGTGAACTTGATGTGCCTGTTAACCCTACAGCATGTGATCCTGCAACAAATACATTTTCTATGACTGGTGACATAGAGCTCACCAATCCTCCAGAAACAGGAACACTCACAATTGCGAATTCTCTTGGAGGCTTTGTTCAATTTACTGCGCCATTCGATCCAATTGTGAATTACAACTTTACTAACATGGCCTCAAACGGGGCTGTTGGAGAAATTAGCGTTGTGTTTTCAGACGATAACACATGCGCCTACATTCAAACCTACAATGCTCCTGAGTCATGTTCTGTTTGTCCAGTTGGCGCCTCAACTTCAGGTCCGGCATGTATCGGACAAAGCGTTTCTCTTAATGCAACAGACATAGTGGATGCAACTTATTTATGGACAGGCCCTAACGGGTTTACTTCTACAGATCAAAATCCAGTGTTCCCATCTGTAGTGGCTTTAGATCAAGGTGTTTATACAGTAACAGCTACAGTAGCAGCAACTGGTTGCCAAAGTATTGCAACAACCAATGTTTTCGTGTTTCCTACTCCACTGGCGCCTGTGCCATCGAGCAACTCTCCAATTTGTGAAGGCACGGCACTCAACTTGTCGGCAATAAACGTAAACTCTGGAAGCTTCTCATGGACTGGCCCGAACGGATTTACTTCTGCTGTTCAAAATCCTTCAATTGCGGCAGCATCAGCTTCTGCAAATGGTCAATACAGCTGCGTTGTTTCAGTGAATGGTTGTCCTTCTATACCAGCATTAATTGATGTTGTAGTTAACCCTTATCCTTCAACTCCAACCCCAACCAACAATGGCCCTCTTTGTGCGGGTGATCTTCTACAATTAAATACACCAGACGTTGTTGGTGGAACTTTTGAATGGACCAATCCAGGCGGAGCCATTTTTTCTGCACTATTTAATCCTCAAATAGCCAATACTACAGCTGCGATGTCGGGGAATTACACTGCACGTGTTCAGGTAAATGGATGTTGGAGTTTACCTGCAACAACTGCTGTAACGATCTTCCCAATACCAGCCCTTCCTGCGATTACAACTAACTCGCCAGTTTGCCAAGGAGACACATTGAACATTTCTGGTCCTGCACCTTTACCAATTGTTGGCACACAATACAGTTGGAATGGCCCAAATACGTTTACTTCAACCATTCGTAATCCTGAGTTTATAGATGCTCAACCGGGAATTTCAGGAAACTACACGCTTGTGATTACCGAAAATGGTTGTTCATCGCCTGTTGGATCTGTTGATGTGGTAGTTGTGCCATTGCCAATCTCAAATGCAGGAGCAGATCTCACAGTTTGTTCTTTAGTGCCTGCCCAAATTGGAACAACTCCAACAGCTGGTTACACTTATGTTTGGACGCCACTTGAAGGTTTGAATTTCACGAATATTTCTAACCCATTGGCTGCGAACTCGAATGTTGGGCTGGAGCCGATGATTAAGGAATACATTGTTGTTACAACTGACCTTGGTTGTTCAACCACCGATACTGTAATTGTTACGGTTCTTCCTCAGCCAATAGCAAATTTTGAAGGCCCTGCGCCAATGTGCTTCGAAGGAAATTCTTTTGATTTTAATGCTGGCGGGCAATTTGGCCCATTGGCTACATTCGATTGGCAATTTGGCCCATCAGCCAATATCCCAGCGTCTTTCGATAAGAATCCTCAGGATATTAGTTTTGGTTCGACTGGGTTAAACAATGTAACGCTGAGAATTACCGATCAAGGCTGCGAGAGCAACCTGTTCCAATTCCCAGTTCAGGTTTGGCGTATGCCAGTTGCCAATTTTGATGCAAGTGCTTATACCGCATGTGAGCCAGCACTGATTTCATTCGATAATTTATCAGAATCAGATGATCCAGTTAGAACAATTGGCTGGTCTTTCGGAAATGATAAATTCTCAGAGCAAAACAATCCAACTGTACTCTATAACAGTGCTGGAAGTTATACCGTTTCGCTTCAAGTTACATCAGAGTATGGATGCTCAAATACCTACAGGATGGAGAATATGATTGTCATTAATCCAACTCCTGCAGCAGGATTTAGTGTAAGTCCAGATTTGATCGACATTATTAATCCGTACACAGAGATTTTGGATGTTTCGAATGGAGCTTCTGAAATCATCTACCAAATTGAAGGGTTAGACACGATTTACACGCGAAACGCGAGACCAATGTTCCCTGATTCTGGATCGTACACCATCACGCAGCTTGCAATAAATGAATTTGGATGTCTTGATTCCACTTCAAGAACTGTATACGTGCAGATTGGATACAAGCTTTATGTGCCAACAGCCTTTACTCCAAATGAAGATGGATACAATGATGTTTTCAGAGCCTTTGGTGAAGATGTTGCTGAATTCTCCATGAACATTTATAACCGTTGGGGAGAGCTACTTTACAGTACCTTCGACATTGAGAATGGCTGGGATGGTAAAACGCGTTTGAGTAACAAAACACTTCCTGGGGGAATCTACATATACAAGATTCAAGCAGTCGATAGAAACGGATTGAAAAACACTTACGAAGGCACGCTGACCTTATTGAGATAAAATCAGAGTGTTTTTAAAATGAAAATCCCCGTGTAAAGACCATTCTACACGGGGATTTTTTTTGAAGTCTTGTTCTTTAAACGAGGATATCGCCGTTCATTTGCTCAGGAATATTTATACCCATCAGATGTAAAATTGTTGGTGCAATATCGGCGAGCTTCCCATTTCTAATTTGTTTGCATTCATTATCGATCAAAATGCAAGGAACAGGATTGGTTGTGTGGGCTGTATTCGGACTCCCATCTGGATTTTCTACGAAGTCGGCATTTCCATGATCTGCAATAATGATTGAAGAATACTTAAACTTCAGAAGTGTTTCAAGCACTTGCCCTAAGCAAAAATCAACAGTTTCTACTGCTTTAACAATTGCAGTGTATACGCCTGTATGCCCCACCATGTCGGGATTCGCAAAGTTTAAACAGATAAAATCGGGCTGGTTGCTTTCGATATCTTCAATTACGGCGTTCATGATTCCTTCAGCACTCATTTCTGGTTGTAAATCGTAGGTTGGCACCTTTGGAGAAGGAATCATAATTCGACGCTCTCCAGCAAACGTTGATTCACGGCCTCCGGAAAAGAAAAACGTAACATGTGGGTACTTTTCTGTCTCAGCAATACGCAATTGTGTTTTTCCTTCCGCTGAAATCACCTCGCCGAGAGTAAATTCCATATCATCCTTTGAAAAAATCACCTTCACACCTTTGTAACTGTCGTCGTAATTGGTCATTGTTACATAATACAAAGGCAAGGGACTCATGTCATATTCAGGAAATGCTTGTTGAGTAAGTACTTCAGTAATTTCTCGGCATCGATCTGTTCGGTAGTTGAAGCTAATTACCACATCACCAGGCTGGATTTTTCCATTCACTTGATCAGCAACAATTGGTTGGATGAACTCATCTGTTTGGCCTGAATCATAGCGTTCATTTAGTGTTTTCAATACGTCAGAGCTTATTTCTCCTTTCCCATTTACCAACACGTCATAAGCTACTTTAACACGTTCCCAGCGTTTATCGCGGTCCATAGCATAATATCTTCCAACAACCGTTGCTAATTTTCCTTTTGTGGCAGATAATTTTTCCAGCAATGATTGAATGAAACCTGCTCCACTTTTTGGGTCGGTGTCACGACCATCGGTGAAAGCGTGCACATAGAACATTGGAACATTTGCAATCTCAGCAAGCTGGATGAGGTGGTGAAGGTGTTTGTCGGAAGAGTGGATGCAACCATCCGAAAGCAAACCAAAAAAGTGAACGGATTTATTGTTTTCCCTAGCAAATCGAAAAGCTTCTTGCAGGGTAGGATTTACTGCCATTTCGCCATTTTCGGTGGAATGGTTGATTTTTACCAACTCTTGGTATATCACTCGACCTGCTCCAATGTTGAGATGACCAACTTCTGAATTCCCCATTTGACCTTCAGGAAGGCCTACGTCTAGCCCTGAAGTTCGAAGAGTAGACCAAGGGTTTTCCTGCATCAATCTTTTCATTACAGGTGTATTCGCATTTGCGATGGCATCAGCATGTGTTCCATCTCCAATTCCCCATCCATCAAGGATGAGTAGTGCTACTTTTTTTTCAGGCATGTTGGTTGAATTTCAATCGAAGTTCAAAAATACTTCCTTCTGGTTGATTGTTTATTACACGTATCTGGCCTTGGTGAAGTTCTGTGAGAATTCTAACAATGTAAAGTCCTAAACCAGTTCCTTTTGTTCGTCTTGTTTCTTCATTTCCTGCACGGAAGAATTTCTCAAAAATCCGTTTTTTATCTTCTTGCGAAATTCCTGAACCTTGGTCCTTCACTTGAATAACCGCACATTCCTTATCCGCCGAAAGGTTTAATTCTATTGGAGTTTCATCTGCGCCATATTTACAAGCGTTTTCGGTGAGATTAAGGAGTATAGATTTGATAGCTTCTTGGTCAGCATCTAACCATATATTTTCTTGAATTCCGGTTTTAAGAATCTCTTTGTTGAATCGAGCATTAAATCCAGCAGCAAAATGATGACATAATTCACTTAAGTTGATTTGCTCTTTTCGAATTGCAAAGGCGTGATTTTCAAGTTGAGAGGCCATTAAAATGTTTCCGATCAAATGATCCAAGCGATTGGTTTCATCCACTGCACGACGAATTATTTCTTGCTGGCGACTTCGTTCAAGTTCATGTTTCGCTAAAGTTTGAAGGAAGAGTTTTACAGCTGCAACTGGCGATTTGAGTTCATGTGTTACCGACATTAGAAAGTTTTTTTGTTGTCGACCAACCTGACTTTCTCTTTTAAAGGATTTTCGGATTTGCAGAATTCCTAAAGAAAGGAATATGATAAACACCATTCCTTCTCCAAAAATCATTAAGCGTTTTTGGGTAAGTTTTTCTTTAAGGAGATTTTCAGCTACATCGAAACCTTGATTTTTTAATGTTGCGAGTTCATTTCGAAGGGTGAAAATTTGTTGATTGAGGTCGAACAACAGATACGACCACCACATAAATTGCAGAAACACATAGATCACCAATACGTAAAAAACGAGCAGTGGGCGAGGGGTGTTTTTAAAAAATGAGGAAGTTGAAAGTTTCGACATCCGCTTTATGGGAAGCTATTTTTAAATGTTTTGGAGAAATCTGCCCATGATTGCTTTCGAAAATGATTTTCTCCGAAATAACGAAGTGGCCCTTCTATTTGTTCTTTTGTTTGGAATCCTGCAAGAGGGCTTAATAAATTGAAACTTTCGTCAAGAAATACAAGGCTTGGGTAAGCTAAACGGCTATTTAATAGTGTAATTGCTAAGCCATGTGTGCCATTACGGCCGGCATTTGGGACGATAGCAAAAGTTGTATCGTTTATGGTGATTGGGCTTTCTTTTTCTGCATTGAATTTCACAGCATAAAAGTGCTCATTGATAAATTTGGCCACATTGGGATCTTTCATTGTGGAAGCATCCATTTTTTTACACCAGCCGCACCAATCGGTATAGAAATCGATGAGGATTTTTTTCTTCTCTTTTTTTGAAGCTTCCATAGCATCGGTAAAGCTCATCCATCGAATTTCTTCAGTTTGAGCATTTAAAAAACAAGGAAATAGAAGAATGAAAAGCGATAAATTTTTCATTATAGATGTTTATTTTCAGGATCCATTACCTTGTCCATTCCCATCATTTGTTTCATGGTTTTCTGCATGCCATCGGTTGATCCATCTAAAAAGATCACATTCCCTTTGCCATATTCTGCAAAGTTTTTGATGGCTTCTGTCCACATGCTGAACATGATCATTGATGTATCAAGGTTTGCTTGTTTTAGTTCATTGGCTGCATTGTTAAGTCCTTTCGCCACTTCTTGGCGGAAAAGCGCGACCCCTTGTCCGCGTAATTGAGCGGCTTCACGTTCGGCAGCAGCAGCAATTTTAATGGCATTACCATCAGCTTCAGCGGCTTTTGTTTTTGTAATTAACAGGGCTTGACCTTCATTCTCGGCTGCTGCCTTCAAGTTATTTGAAGCCACGACTTGACTCATTGAACGCATTACTGCTTCATCGAAAGTGATATCATTTACCTGAAGATCCTGCAGATGGTAACCCCAACCTTCGAGATTTGCATCAATTTGATCTTTAACGTGCTCTACTATTTCTCTTCGAAGGGATAGCACTTCCGCTTGTTTCTTAGTTGCAACAAATGATCGAATAGAACCTTCGATTGTTCTGATCAATGCTTGCATAAGATTCCGTTCATCGATGAATTTGAATGCAACTTTTTTGATGGTTTCTTCTTCTGCATCCATTACAGAGAAAAGCACCATTGTTTTAAAATATACATTGGCTTGATCTACAGTAACTGCCTGAAATTCAAGTTCAACAGAACGATTTTGGGTAGAAACGCGTTTGAAAATCATTTCAATAAATGGAATGATAAAGTTCAACCCAGGATGTAAAATTCTGCGGTACTTTCCGAAGATGGTTACAACGCCGATGGTGCCTTGTTGTACTGTTTTGAAAGAGAATGCGAGTAAAATCACTCCGAGCAGGAGTAAAATTAAAAATGGACTACCTGATGGCATAACTTGAATTTATAGGATATAAAAATACCGGATTGCAGTTGAATAAAACCACAATCCGGTAGGAAAATGAGTTGAATTGAAATTTATTTTACGTCGCCCATAAGTTTCTTTACCTGAGGCGCAATGAGGATAAGGACTACGCCGCAAACTATTGCATAAATCGCTAATTGTTGATAGCCATCTGTATAGGAGATTAACTTTTCTGTTGCTGTTGCATTTTCGCCAGGAACTGTCATACCAGCACCAAGTAAGCCCGCAACATATTGTCCGTAGGCGCTGGCGAGAAACCACATTCCCATCATAACACCTTGAAGAGGTTGAGGGGATAATTTAGTCATGATCGACAGTCCAATGGGCGATAAGCACAGTTCACCGAATGTGATGATGAAATATGCTAATGTGAACATTTCCAAGGAGGTCATACCATTGCTATCGGCGAAAAATCTCGTTGCATAAAACGTATAGAATGCCAAAGACAGGAAGATAAAACCCAGTCCAAATTTCACTACAGTATTGGGTTCTTTTTTTCTTTTTGCTAGCCAAACCCAAAACAAGCCCACCAATGCAGCGAATGCAATCACAAAGAATGAGTTAGCGGAGTTGTTGATTCCATTTGGATCCACTTTCACGCCAAACAGTGAGCCGTGTAAGTTATTGGTTGCAAAGATGTTGAGAGATCCGCCGCTTTGTTCGAAGAATGCCCAAAACAGTACAGAAAAAACAATGAACACCAATGCTGCCAATAGCTTCCGTTGTTCTTCACGGGAGTACTTCATCATTTCAATAAAGAGATACACTAATGTAGCTGGTCCGATGATGTACATAAACCAATCTGTGTATTCAGTCTTGGCAACCATAGTCATAATCACCGGAATGGCGATTAATGATCCCGCATAGGTGGCATATTCATACCATTTTTTACGGCCATCTTTTATAGGAGTCAAGCCGATTGGGCCAAGGCTTTTCTGAGTAAATATGAAAGTGAGCAATGAAATTGTCATCACAATAGCGGCTAGTCCGAAGGCTAAATTCCAAGAGTAAGATTTTGCAATGGCCACACAAGCATATCCTCCGAGAAGTGCACCAACATTAATACCTGCATAGAAGAGAGAAAATCCTGCATCTCTTCTCGAGTCGTTTTGGTGATACAAAGCTCCCACCATAGTCGAAATGTTAGGCTTGAAGAAACCAGTTCCAACGATGGTGAAACTAATTCCAATAAAGAACATTTCTTTTGGGTCTACTGCAAGGATCAAGCTTCCTGCAATCATTAAAAGTCCGCCCCAAAAGAGCGATTTTCTAAATCCTAGAATTTTATCTGCAAATAAGCCACCGATGAAAGTGAATGCATACACAAATGCTTGGGTGGCCCCATATTGGAGATTGGCAGTATCTTCTGCCATTCCTAGTCCAACGATCTTATCGATCATAAACACTGTTAGCATTCCACGCATTCCGTAGAAGCAGAAACGTTCCCACATTTCCGAGAAGAACAAGTACCAAAGTTGTTTTGGATATTGGCCGTTGAAATTTCGGATGGTATTTAATTCAGGATCAATCACTACAGCTTTTGGATGGATTGCATCGTCATCAAGAATTTGACTCATATTGGTGAGTTTATTGCGTTTTAAATTAGAAAAGAATTAAAAAAGCATGAATAAAATCGAAACAGGGAATAATCTCTCCGTTTTTCAAAACTTCATATGATTTTGAAAATTAACGAACACCATGCATCATTTTTTTCAGGAGCGGAGAAATGGCAAATAAAATTAATGCAGCTACACCGCAAAGGATAACAAATACCATGAAAAATTCTTGAAGGTTGTGGATTGTAAATCCTGCAAATTCGGGGTAGGCTGTTGGTATCTGATTTTTCGCTAAAAGCGCGAGTTGTTCTCCTGTCGGAACAATCGACTTATCCAAAATACCTTGTAAGTCAACGCCCAATTCATCTGCCTTTTTAAATTTATCTCCAGTAGCTGGAAGTATTGAACCTAATGTTCCTGCGAGTGCGTATCCTGAAGCATTTGAAAGGAAAAATACTCCGTAAAGTAACGACGCGAAACGTTTTGGAGCAAGTTTACCTACGAGTGAAAGTCCGATTGGGGAGAGACAAAGCTCTCCACAAGTTTGAATGAAATATAGTAATACCAGCCATTTTACTGCAAGGAGACCGCTGTTCCCTAAGCCAGATACATTGTTGGCAATTATAAGGTAGCTGAGTGAGATAAGGGCTAAACCGATGGCTTGTTTAACTGGTGATATGGGTTCAGCATTGCGTTTTCGCAGGTTATCCCAAACGAAACTAAACGGAAATGCCAGAAGTACGACAAAAAGCCCGTTGAAAATCTGCACCATGGAAGGAGGGATTTTCCACCCCATAAAATTACGGTCACACTGATTATCAGCAATGAAAGTGAGCGATGAACCTGCTTGTTCAAAGGCTGCCCAAAAGAAAATCACAAAAAATGAAATGATATAAATTACCCAGATTCTTTGTGTTTCAACTTTGGTTAAGGATTTATCGGTGAGAATAAGCCCAGCCAAAGTAATCCCACTTGAATAGATGATCGAGTAAATGATATTCTGATCAAAAACGAAATACATCAAGAAAATCAGAACACTAAAGGCAAATACGCCAACAATAAGTGATTTACTTGTAAACTTTGCTTGAATTTCATCATTAGCGGCCAATTCGGCAGCTTTTTTGGGTTTAGCACCAATGGCTTTACCTTCGGGATCAACTACATAACGGTCTTTCAGGAAATAAAAGATCAAGGTTCCAAGAACCATAGCAATTGCAGCGGCTAAGAATGCCCATTTGAAAGCGAAAATGTCGCGAACTCCAGTAATTGGGTCTTTAACATCACCTATGAGTGGACAGAGATATTGACTGAGCAAAGCTCCGAGGTTGATTCCCATGTAGAAAATCGTGAAGGCACTATCAAGTTTGTTTTTTTGTTCGGCAGGGTAAAGACTGCCTACCATGCTGGAAATGTTTGGTTTAAAGAAACCATTTCCAAGAATTATAATGCCCAATGCTACCCACATTAGGGTTTTGGCAAGGGGTAAATTAGCACTGAACGACGAAGCACTAGCGAAAAGGAATATCTGACCTATTGCCATCAGAATACCACCGAGCATAATGCAATTTCTATTGCCTAAAAAACGATCTGATACAAAACCACCTAGCATAGGAGTTAAGTAGCATAGTCCAAGGAATCCTCCATAAATCAGCGCCACATTCGACTCTTGTAACATTAGTGAATTCACCATAAACAACGTGAGAACAGCGCGCATACCGTAAAAATTGAAGCGCTCCCACATTTCAGTTCCAAATAGAACCCATAAGCCTTTTGGATGGCTGTTAGAAGACATAGTAGTTGAAGTCATACAGTCGGTTTTGGGCGAATATACGATTTATGATGAAAGTTGAAATACTCTCACGGAATACAAAAAGATGGAAAAATATCGTATCAAAGGGGCCGGCCGCTAGCCTCCCTCCATTGGCAAAATTAGTCGATGCCGATCACATGATTCGGCTGTAACCGTTTATAACCGTTTCAAATCGGATAATTTCTTGTAGTAGGGATTTTTCAGGTTAAATATATTATATTCAATTAGTTAGCACTTGTACTCAAATGTGAATTTTTTCTTTTTAGCGCGTAACTTGTATAAGATTGTACAGCTTTGAAGTAAAGTGCTGAAATACAATTGTTTGCCAATCTATTTCTAATGCTACTTTATTCATTAATTTAACATATTGATTAATAATATTTTACAAGAATAAAAAGCTCCCCAAATTATATTCGACAAACACTCCAACAATCTTAAGATCAAGAATGCCTCCATTAGAAATAGCCTTCGAATTACCTGTTCAAGTTTAGTTCTGCAATATTCTTGATTCGATTCTTCTCTAAGAATTCATCAATCGTTTCTAAATGCTCAATCACACGCTTGTCCTTGAATTCGAAAACTTTTTGAGCCAATCCCATCAAGAAAGCTCTGTCGTGGGAAACCAATATCAAAGTTCCTTCAAAATCCAACAGCGCCTCCTTCAAAACATCTTTAGATTTTAAATCCAAGTGATTTGTAGGTTCGTCGAGAATCAACAAATTCACTGGTTCAAGCAATAGTTTTACCATCGCCAAACGTGTTTTTTCCCCGCCTGAAAGCACACCCACCTTTTTGTTGATATCGTCTCCACTAAACATGAACCTACCCAAAATATTCTTCACCTGGGTACGAATATCACCTTCAGCTACTTGATCTACAGTTTCAAAAACAGTCAATGAAGAGTCTAACAATGAAGCCTGATTCTGTGCAAAGTAACCCACCTTCACGTTGTGCCCCAATTGCACCTCTCCATCCACATCAATTTCACCAAGAAGCGCTTTGATCATGGTCGATTTTCCTTCGCCATTCCGGCCAACAAATGCCACCTTTTCACCCCTAACGATCGACATGCTAGCTTGATGAAAAACCACATGATCCCCATACTTTTTCGAAACATCGTTAACTGTTACAGGATGCTCTCCCGATCTAGGTGCTGGAGGGAAACGTAATCTCATAGATGAGTTGTCTACTTCATCAATCTCAATTGGAACGATTTTCTCTAACATCCGTTCACGAGAATTCACTTGGTTCGTTTTGGAGTAAGTGCCTCTGAAACGCTCTATAAACGACATGTGATCAGCAATTTCTCTCTGTTGTTCTTGCCAAGCTTTTAATTGATGGGCTCGACGCTCCCCTCGAAGTTGTAAATAATGAGAATAGTTGGCCTTGTAATCGTACATCTTACCCATCGTAATTTCGATCGTGCGATTGGTGATGTTGTCGATAAATGCTTTGTCGTGCGAAATAACTAAAACGCCGTTGGCCTTGTTTACCAAAAAATCTTCTAACCACATCACCGATTCGATATCGATGTGATTTGTAGGCTCATCCAATAAAATTAAATCTGGCTTTTGAAGTAGGATTTTCGCTAATTCAATTCGCATGCGCCATCCACCACTAAACTCACTTGTTGGTCGGTATAAGTCTTCCTGTTTGAATCCTAATCCCTTTAGCGCCTTTTCTACTTCTGCATCATAGTTCACATCTTCAAGCGCGTAGTATTTTTCAGATAAATCAGAAACACGCTCAATTATATTCATGTACTCTTTGGTCTCATAATCGGTGCGCGTTTCAAGCTCTTTGTTAAGCTTTTCCATCTCGTCACGCATCTCGAATACTTGCTTGAATGCTTTTGCTGCTTCATCAAAGACTGTTGCATTGTCTTCGGTAAGCAAATGCTGAGGCAAATAGGCAATCACAGCTTCTTTTGGAGCACGAACCGCACCACGAGTGGCCTTTTGTTCTCCCGCAATAATTTTCATAATGGTCGACTTTCCCGCGCCATTTTTACCCATTAGGGCGATTTTATCGGTTGGATTGATAGCAAAGGAAATTCCACTGAAAAGCGTTTTTCCACTGTATTCCACTGCAAGGCTGTCGACAGTAATCATGAAATCTATTTTGGCCCGCAAAAGTAAGAAATCGCAAAGACGTCTGAATACTTCAGGCCGCTAAATAAAAACAGTATTAGAATCTTAACGCAATCCCTTTTCTTCCATTACCTTATTGAGCCATTTCAACATTAAAAATGCCGCCAATCCTGCTGCCAAAAGCAACAAACAGTTCACAAGGAAAAAGTTCGCTTTGTTTTCGTAACCATACCACATTCCAGCTAAAACGCCACTCAACTTGTTGCCAATCGATGTGCTTAGAAAAAAACCTCCCATCATTAAGGCGGTAAATCTCGGCGGACTTAACTTGCTTACCAGCGAGAGTCCCATCGGACTTAAACAAAGTTCACCCACAGTTATTACGCCGTAGCATCCAACAAGCCAAAGTGGAGAAACCTTCATTTCTCCGTTGCTACTCGCATAAACTGCCCAAACCATAACCAATGTTGAAAGTGCTGAAATCACCAAGCCAATCGCAATCTTCCCAGGTGTGGTCGGTTCTTTTTTCTTCTTCCGAAGGAAGGCAAAAACTGCAATTACTAGCGGCGTAAGGAAAACCACCCAAAGCGGATTGATGGATTGAAACAATTCTGTGCTCGCCAAGTATATGGGCTTGCCGTCTTGTGGGACTTTTTCTGGTGGTAAATTTCTGAAATATGCATTCTGCCCGTATGTTTTAACAGTTTGCCCATCTTTTTTAATAGCCCTAAATTGATCATCGAAACTCGTTACAGAATCGGGTTTCGATTGCATCGTTTCTACTTGATAAAGTGAACGTGAAAGCCCTTCAATCGCTGCTGGAACTTCACGATCAGTGTAGTATTTCCCCCAGTTTGTGAGCGCCGTTCCGTTTTGCTTAAACACAGCCCAAAAAACAACACTTACAGCGAAAATGGCCAAAAGTGCCGCGATTGGACGCTTTTCACTTGCCCGAGCACGAACCCATAGTGAAATGTAAAAGATGATTACTGGCACTGATGCAAAAAGAAACGCATCTGTGCTTTTCGAATCCATTAATGTGCTTCCTAAGAGTACAGATGGTAAAAACCAACCCAACAAACCTGCGCCAATGGCTGGGAGGAATACATAAGTTAATACTTGCGCCAAACTACTGTCTTTGCCTTCCTCTGAAGGAGCCTCATCTACTTTTCTTTCGCCGGGGCGGATGTGTTTTAAGCCGATCGTGAAAACAATCAATCCTACAAACATCCCAATTCCTGCGGTTACAAATGAAGCCGACCAATTGTATTTGTTGCGCATAAAGGCAGCGAAGATCGGACCGAGAAATGCACCAATGTTGATGCCCATGTAGAATAAATTGTAGCCCCAATCTTTCTTTTCCTTAAATTCTGGTGTGGAATATAAATTTCCTAGGATGGTAGAAATACTCGGCTTGAAAAATCCATTGCCTATCACAATGAGAAACATTGAAAGCCAAAAAGAGGTCATAACAAATCCTTCATTGAGCTCAATCCCAAATGCTGCTAAGCCCGGAATTCCAAGTCCGATGTAACCCAATCCCATCAAAATCCCGCCGATGTAAACACTGGTAATGTAACCTAGTTTCTTATCCGCCAAGAAACCACCAAGAAATGGCGTTAAGTAGGTGATTGCTATGAAGGTTCCGAAAATATCGTACGATGCTTTGTCGGCAATGGCAAGACCGCCTTTCTCCACATCTATCATATACAAAACAAAAATGCCCAACATGAGGTAGTAGCCAAAGCGCTCCCACATTTCGGTGAAAAATAAATACGGTAATCCTTTTGGGTGTTTGCCTGCTTGCGCCATGAACGAATAAGGTTGATGTCGCTAATGTAATACAATTGATTTCAATTATTGATCGCCAATGAACCACGAGCATAAGTGCTTAGGTGGCACAAATACATTATTTTTGAAACCATTGATGGAAACAAACACGATCAGGAAAATAGTTCCTAGTATTTATACAGCTGATGGCCAGGCAACTACAGCCGACACGCGCCATGTGAAAGATTACAATCAAGCGCTTGAGCAAGCGCTGATTTATGAGGCTCAGGGTGCCGACGAAATCATTTTAATGGATGTAACGTCTATTTCTGAACGCCGAAGAAATCTTCCACGCTTTTTAAAAGACCTGAATAAAAAACTCACTGTACCTTTCGTCTTTGGTGGTGGAGTTCATACGGTTAAAGATGTAGAAGAACTTCTCAAGTATGGAGCTCCACGCGTTTATGTGAATTCGGCCGCTGTGAGAAATCCTGAACTCATCAACAAGGTTTCATCCACTTATGGGAAGCAGGCTTTATTGGTTGCTGTGGATACGAGACACACTTTTGGAACATGGAAGGTGTACCTTAGTGGTGGTAAATCGAGAACAGAAATCGATTTAATCAATTGGATGGCGATGATCGAAAATCGCGGTGGAAGTGAAGTACTCATTTCCGCAATCACCCGTGGTGATCACGAACTGGTTTTTGATGTTTTTTCTAAAGTTACAGCATCTACTTCACTCCCAGTTTTAGCTTCTGCAGGCTTTACAGAGGATGCAGATTATTTGCGGCTAGTGAATGAAACTGGTGTGAATGGGATTGTTTCTGCCCACTTGTTTCAAAAAGAAAACGCCCTCAGAAATATGAAGGCGCTTCTCAATAATCATCAAATTTTTACTTCACCAGAAACGGAAGAAGAATAACGTATCGTTTATCTTAAAACCTGAACAGTACCGTCGTAGTCATATTTGTTCCCAAATCTATCGAACAAGTCAATAGAGTATAAGTACATCCCACCGGGCACAATTTTGTCTCCCAATCTGGTTTTTCCATCCCATCCATTTTCAGGATCGAATGATGTGTAAAGAAGTTCACCCCAACGGTTAAAGATTTTGATTTCCGCAGTAGCAATGTCTTCTCCATAAATCTTGAAAACATCGTTGTTCCCATCGTCGTTTGGCGTAAATGCTCCTGGGATGTAAACTTTATAGCCGATGTCTACACGAACAAGTTGCACTGTAGTATCGGTGCAACCAAACTCATTCGAAAGAAACTGAGTAACTTCATAATTACCAGAATCTGGGAAGGTATAATAGGTGCTAAAACTGAAAAGCGAGTCCGTGCCAATTGTGTAAAAACAATCACTTGCATTGCTTGAAAGATCATTGATCTCAATCGTAGGGTCCGCAATGGTAAGAATGTTCCCAGGATAAAGATTAAAAGCAGCTTGTGGTGATGGATTCACGGTGATCAAAGAATTCACAGTGTAGGTATTCGAACATCCATTGATATTTGTAACCATCAATGATACGTTG
>CANHIS010000027.1 GCA_947460255.1 Bacteroidota bacterium | reverse complement strand
GTTTTGGTTTCACTTTATGTAGATGAGAAAAAAGAGCTGCCTGCAGAAGAGCAGTTTACTTCTTGTCTTACCGGAAAACGTGTGAAAACAGTTGGAAACAAGTGGAGCAACTTGCAAATCGTGAATTTTAAGTCGAACTCGCAGCCACAATATGTGGTCTTATCCCCGCAAGGGAATTTATTGGCTGAGCCAGTAGGTTACACTGATAAAAACACTTATCTCACCTTCTTAAAAACAGGTGTTGACGGCATGAAGGCCGCTGTTGCCTCGAAGTAACAGATCATTCAAAGAGGAACGATTTCTGTAAAGCGTTGAACATGCATTTGAAATCGTTCCTCTTTTTTATTGCTGTAGCATCAACACACATGATTTGTCGAGCACAGAGCCCTTCTGTTCGGTATTTCATTCCGATTCATTTTAATCTCGGTGCCACGCTGGCAAATTTTTCAAATTCAGGCGAACCGCAAATCAACCAGCGAATTGGTACAGCGCTTTCTCTTTCAACTGGTTTGATGATGCGGGTTAAAGACCGCGCTGGCGTCGCCCTTGAAGGTGGCGTGAACTATCAAGATTACACTTTTACCATGCGATCGCCCATCGGAAGCACCGAATACACTCTGGGCAAGTACGATTTCAAAGCAGCCATTCGACCTTTCGTAATTTTTCCGCTCAAGAACAACCCACATTCGCGATTGGCGCTCAATTTCACAACTGGATTGCAGTTCCATCATGCCGCTTCGATGGCAGAACCCAAAGGACTTTTCTTCGTCAATGCCAACGTTCCGAACACTACTACACCGTTTATTACCCCTGAAATTGGCTTGGTAAAAACAGGTCGCCACATGCATATTGACATTGGTGTTACTTATATGTACAATTTCTCGAATGTCGACTTGCTCACCATTCAACTCAACAGCGGCACATCGGAGGCAACTGCAACCACCAACTTAAACTATTTGGGATTGGTGTTGAGGTTTAGTCCAGAAATTTGGAGAAATCGCACCGTGAAGCCTAAATCGATTAAGCCTGAACGGCGGAAAGAGAGCCGCAGCAAACCTGAAATCGTGCGTTCCGAAAATGAGCCGAACACTACCGTGGAAGCGAAGTTGAAACCGGATCGACAACAGGTGAAATTGGATCTCAAAAATGAGAAGTTGATTCTGGAAGTGTGGGACAATTCAAACATCGATGGAGATACAATTTCTGTTTACTTCAATGGAGAACCGATCTTACTTTCGTATGGATTATCTGCTCAAAAAGAACGCCTAGAGCTCTCCTTAAAACCTGGCGAGAACACCCTACTGGTAGAAGCACTCAATGAAGGATCGATTAGTCCGAACACTGCTGCATTCATGTTACGGAACGGCCGAAAGAAATATCCAGTGAACACCATTACAAGCAAGCGCCAAAACGAGCGAATCATCCTTAACTACACTCCTTAGAAGATATTTTGGGTTTGGATGGAGGATTGAAAAGTCTACTATAAATCAAATTGAACCAAAGAGACGCAATGGAGTAATGCTTACCTTTCGAAACTCTCCTCCATTTTATCTCAAATGAGTTATTTAGTTAAATTTTACAGCCTTTTCGCGCTGATTTGTGTTTGGCTTACTCCATCATTAAATGCGCAAAACTGGCAAACGCCCGTCGAAATTCTTGATACCATCGGCGGCACCGGTGTAACGGGCCATTACAATTGCATGAAGATCGTCAATGGAAAGCCGGCCATTGCATTTTACGATGTTACACATACCAGATTGCAATACCTGTATGCTTTAGATGCCCAAGGAAATCAATGGTCGGAAGTGATCACGGTCGACAACAGTGGAAGTGTAGGTTTGAATTTGTCGCTTGAAGTCGTGAACGGACATCCTGCAATTGCTTACTACGACAGCTACAATGCCGATTTGCGTTACGTTCGAGCTGCAGATCCCGACGGAGCTACCTGGAATGCTCCCATTGTAATCGATTCAATTAACAACCAAGGGAAATTCCCAAGTTTGGCAATAATAAATGGCTTTCCAGCGATTAGCTACCATGATGCAACAGCTTCAGATCTTCGGTATGTTCGCGCTTCAGATGTGAATGGAAATGCTTGGAACACGCCCCAAACGCTCGTTTCAGTCAATGCGGTAGCTGCTGGAGGAACCAGCTTGGCTGTTGTAAATGGTTTTCCTGCGATAGCCTTATCTTACAGTCCGGCCGGAACTTCCACTTTGCGTTACATGCGTGCGACCGATGCCAATGGTGATAATTGGTCGACCATGGTTGCCGTTGAAACCGGCGGAACGAATCCTCGGCTATTGGTTGTTGATGGTCAGCCAGCCATTGCGCACTTTGTTTCTGCATCAACAAGAGTAAAATATGTGCGGGCAACCGATGCCAATGGTGCTTCTTGGGGAACCAGCATTTTCATATCCACATCCGGTGAAACCGCCACTTACCATGCAATGGCGCTCGTTGGAGGATTTCCAACTGTTAGTTATTATGACCAAACAAATACGCGTTTAAAGATAAGCACAGCAAGTAATGCAACAGGTTCTGCTTGGTCGACGGCTGTGGTGGTAGATGCCGAAAACAGTTCGGGTTCTTTTAATTGGATTGTAGATCTGAACGGACAGCCAGCTGTAGCTTACACGCAAAATATTGGAGGAAGATTGTGTTTTCGCAAGCGGATTACAGCGACCAATAATCAATGGGAAATTGCTAAACGCTGGAACAATAGCTCTGCTCTGGGCGAGCATGTGAAACTTGAGATCATCAATGGCATTCCAGCTCTTTGTTATTACGACCAAACCAACGGGAAACCTAAATATGTTCGCGCTACCGACATCACTGGAAATACTTGGAATGCACCTTTGGTGATAGGTGAAACCACTGATGATTTGGGTAAATACTGTGACCTAGAAGTGGTTGACGGTCGGCCATCGATGGTTTTTTACGACAGCGACAATGAATACGTGTTGTTTTCTCGCGCCAATGATGCTGATGGAAATTCGTGGCCAGCTGCAACGAGCTATATTTATTCCAGTAATCCAACACCAGCGCCTGAAATGCAATTGTTGGTGCCTTCAACCAATCCCGTGGTTTTGTTTTTATCGTCGGATGCCAACCGAACCTATTTCAAGGCTGCTTCAGCCACTGATGGATCGGCTTGGGCGAACAATGTTTTCGCACCTGAATCCACTCCAAATTCTGGTCGTTTTCTTTCTTGGGCGCGCATCAATGGCTTGGTGGCCTTTGCGCATTACGATCAAACGAATGCCAATTTGCGCTACGTTCGATCCACTAATGCCGCCGCAACTTCTTGGGGAACGGCCGTTTTGGTTGATGAGCCTGGCAATGTGGGTCAGTACACATCCTTGGCAGAAGTAAATGGATTTCCCGCGATCGCTTATTATGATGTAACCAACAACAAACTCAAATATGTTCGCGCCACAAATGCTGCAGGAAGCACTTGGGGAACGCCGGTTTCTGTTACACCTAACGGTGGAGGCGGAAAGTATGCTGCTATGAGCATCTGGAATGGAAAGCCGATCATTGTTTATCAAGGTGGACCGAAATTGAAATTGTATGCCATTGTTGCCAACGATGCGGACGGAACTTCTTGGGGAAATCCTGTGGTGATTCATGATGTTCCACAAACTGGATTGTACAACACGATCAAGGAGCTTAACGGGGAAGTTTTCGTGGCAACGTATTGTTTGCAGGATGCTCGTCCTTACTTTATTCGTGGCGGTGTTTGTGGAGACCCTGTAATCCCAGAAAACACGAGCAGTGCAGAGGCTTTGGAAGTATGTGCAGGAACATCAACAACATTGCAGGTTTCAGGAAATGATGTGCAATGGTTCGATGCACCTAGTGGTGGAAATGTCTTAGCATCTGGTGGAGAATTATCGACAGGGATTTTGAATGCATCTTCAAACTTTTATGCTTCGTCTCGGGTTTGCAATGTGGAATCTGAAAGACTTGAAATTTCGGTAAACGTAACTGCACTTCCAGAAGCTTCGGTAACCGAAAACGGAGGAACGCTCACTGCACTGCCTGAAAACGCGAGCTATCAATGGATTTTCTGCGATGGAACCATCATTGAGAACGCTATCATCCAAGAATACTTAGTTGAGTCCCCTGGAAGTTATGCTGTAGTGGCAGATGTTGCAGGATGTTCTGATACTAGTGAGTGTGTTGAGGTGCTCATCACCAGCCATCAACTTAATGATGAATCACTGAAGATTCAAGTTTTTCCAAATCCTGCCCAAACTCAAATTTTCATTAATTGGAAGGAACTTAATCACTGGGCATTGTATGATGCAACTGGGAAGTTGGTGCAAAGTGGCAATGAACAAGTTATTCATCGCGAGAACCTCAGCAATGGATTGTATTTATTGGTCGTGAGCAGTAAGGATGGCCCGACTTCGAGTAAGCGGATTGTTTGGGATTGAGGCATAAGAATTCCATAACTATCAGATTATCATCACATATCTTTCCATCCAAAGCAATTCTATTGAAAAAGGACAAAGCAGGATGCTTCACATTTTACTTTATCATCTTTATGATGGTGGCAGTATTCTTTGGCGTAAAGGGCTGTTCAACATCCTCTTCTAGTTCATCATCGGGTACTTACATCAAGCCCACCATCACACGAAGTGGAAAATTCCGAAAAGGGCATATTCGAAAATCTCAAAGTACCGATCCCAATGCGATTCGAAATCGCATGCGATCTAAACAATACTATCAGAAAAAAGGCAAGTTCACTCGGAAAAAGAAGTCGAAGGAATAAAAAAACGCACCTTGAAATTCGTAAGAATCAAGATGCGTTTACAAAAATTCAGAAGCAGAATTTAACTCTGACTTGCTGGAGGAATCATTGGTCCAGCATTTTTTTGCTTCACTGGTTTTACAGTTTTAAGATATCGATAGATGGCTTTTAGGTCCGAATCGCTTAGTCTAGAATAAGGTCCCCAAGGCATAGGAGACGTTTGGTGCACACGGCCACCACGCATTCTGCCGATGAATCCAACTTCATCATAAAGTCGCAGGTAGCCCGTTTCTGGATCCGACGTAATGTTTGGTGTGATGAAGGTGTACATCGCAGTGCTTTTGTCTGGTCCCATTTGGAAACCACCAGCATAAGGCTCTCCAACAAAAGCCCCAGTTTTTAAATCTCTATTGGTGTGGCAGCCCATACAATTAGCCACCGATTCGCAGAGGTATTTCCCGTAGGCAATAGTAGAATCTTGTTTCACAAAAGGAATCGGATTCTGTGCAGGTTCAGAAGGTTTGATGGCCATTGTGCGGATGATTTTTCCCATCATCGTATAGTCGTTTTTAGGCACTTCATTTTTCACCGGCGGAACGGTTCTAAGGAAGGCTATCACTGCGTGGATGTCTTCATCGCTCATGTTGAAAAACGGCATAAGTTCAAGACAAGCAGCTCCATCCTTTCGAACATTGTGACGAAGCATTCTGTAAAGTTCACCATCGGTATGGTTTCCAATGCCTGTTTCTTTATCGGAAGTGATATTAGGCGTGTACACATTTCCCAATGGAAGCTCAAAAACGAAGCCGCCCGACATCGGCACTTCTACGCCTTTTTCGAGTTCGGGAATATTTTCTAAAGCTGTGTGGCAATGAGCACAATGTGCAGGACCATAGACCAAATATCTACCGTGCTCGATGATCGAAGAATCAGATTTAACTTTTAGCTCTGTTACAGGATGAGACTCATCAAATGATTGATTGTAGTGCGTTTGAACATAGAGCAGAAAGCCTCCAACAGCAATTAAAATGATAACAAGTAGCGATAAAATGATTTTTTTCAATTTCATAAGGAAGGGTTTTGTGAGATAATAATAGGTATTTTCTCCTAAGTTGTGGAATGGCAATTTAAAGAATGTATTTTTTGGCAAGCAGTATATTTTAATATTATAAAATGTAAAAATCAGAAAATCAAACCAATAGCATGTTTGTAGAGACGGCTTCAGTTTTTTGAACATTGCGCTGATTTATTCTTTTGAAGGCATAGATTTTCTAAAATCTGATGTTTCATCGTTAAATGGTACTTGTGAGAGTTTCAACGTTTGGCTCAAAGAAGTCGCTTTTTTTCACCCTTTCATGATTAAATATCACAACGAAAGAAAAAGCAAATATTATTTTTGAATTGCTGTATATATCGAATTTACTGAAATGTATCCGTACAAATTGTTTTTTAAGAATTTAAAACTAACCACAGCGTCTATATTTCTTACACTGTAACGTAATGGCGATCAAGAGAAAAAACCACTAGGTATTTGCACTGAGATTTGGTTCAACAAAATCGATGAACCGATGACAAAACATTACCTATTCTTTTCCTTATTAGGTCTCTCCACTGCTTGTCAAGCGCAGTTTATAGAGAGAGACGTATTGGCTGCACAAGGCAGCGTTGTTACCAATCAACAAGCTGACTTATCGTTTAGCAGCACCATTGGCGAGTCAATTGTTTTAACGAGATCCAATGCTGGTTTCATTTTAACTGAAGGATTTCAGCAACCCAATGAAGGCATCATTGCAAGTCTTCCTCAATGGGGCAATGAAATGGTTTCAATTCATTGTTGGCCGAATCCATTTGTCGAATCCTTTAATCTTAAAATTCAGCCGACTAAATCAGCTGAATTTAGGCTGAGTGTTTCCGATATGGCTGGTCGCCAAATTAGAGAAGACCAAATTGTGAGTGTAACGCCATCTGGAGCAAGTTTTAGCTTTTATGGTGATGATCTAAGAGCCGGGATTTACCTGATCACAGTTCAGGAAACCCAATCTCAACGCACCACAACACTTAGAATTACCAAGACCCAATAATCCCAATTTTTTATTCAAAACCTTAATTCAAGAAAATGAAAAAATTTTCCGTTTCCGCATGGTTTTATGGTATGCTGTTCGTTGCCGGACTTCAAACCACTGCAATGGCACAGGATGTACCACAAGGTGTAAACTATCAAGCAGTTGCAAGAAATGCTTCAGGGCAAGTTATTGCGAATCAGTCGCTGTCGATTCAGATTACGCTTTTTAGAGAAAGTCAGCCCAATGCGCCTATTTATCAAGAAATTCATCAAAATATTAGCACCAATCAATTTGGGCTGTTCAATTTGGTTATTGGCCAAGGAGCTCCAACTGAAGCAGGCCTGCAAAACTTCAATCAGATTAACTGGGGAGCCAGCGAATTGAGTATCAAGATTGAAGCTGATCTTGGTAACGGCTTCGTAAACATGGGAGCAAGTACTTTATGGTCGGTTCCTTATGCTTTACATTCAGGCAATTCCGTTGCTGGTCCTACTGGTCCGCAAGGTCCGATTGGTTTAACTGGTCCACAAGGCCCTGCTGGTGCTGATGGTCAAAATGGATTAGATGGAGCTCAAGGTCCACAAGGTCCAATTGGTTTAACTGGTCCTCAAGGTGCAGCTGGCGCAGATGGTCAAAATGGATTAGACGGTGCTCAAGGTCCTCAGGGAGAAGTTGGTCCGCAAGGTCCAATTGGCTTAACTGGTCCTCAAGGGGAACAAGGTATCCAAGGTGAAGTTGGTCCACAAGGCCCGATTGGTTTAACTGGTCCTCAAGGTCCAGCTGGCGCAGATGGTCAAAATGGATTAGACGGTGCTCAAGGTCCTCAAGGAGAAGTTGGTCCACAAGGTATTCAAGGCGAAGTTGGTCCGCAAGGCCCAATCGGTTTAACTGGTCCTCAAGGTCCGGCTGGTGCTGATGGTCAAAATGGATTAGACGGAGCTCAAGGTCCTCAAGGAGAAGTTGGTCCACAAGGTATTCAAGGCGAAGTTGGTCCGCAAGGCCCAATCGGTTTAACTGGTCCTCAAGGTCCAGCTGGAGCAGATGGTCAAAATGGATTAGACGGTGTTCAAGGTCCTCAGGGAGAAGTTGGTCCGCAAGGCCCAATCGGTTTAACTGGTCCTCAAGGTCCAGCTGGAGCAGATGGTCAAAATGGATTAGACGGTGTTCAAGGTCCTCAGGGGGAAGTTGGTCCGCAAGGCCCAATTGGTTTAACTGGTCCTCAGGGTCCAGCAGGCGCTGATGGTCAAAATGGATTAGACGGTGCTCAAGGTCCTCAAGGTGAAGTTGGTCCTCAAGGTCCGATTGGCTTAACTGGTCCTCAGGGCGAACAAGGTATTCAAGGGGATCGTGGTCTACAGGGTCTAGATGGTCCTGCCGGCCCACAAGGACCTGCAGGTCCGCAAGGCCCACAAGGTGAAGCCGGGTTTTTAACTCCAGGCACTGCGCTTGGTGCGACTGCTTATTGGAATGGCTTTGTTTGGACCAATAACAACAACATCACAAACAAAGGAGATGTTGTTTCTATTGGAACCGACAATACTAACGACAACGAGGGTACTGTAAAAGTGCGCATAGCCAACGGTTTGTTATCACTTGGTGAAGTGAATGAGGCATCCGATTTTACAATCAATAATACTTGTGGAGATCTAATCGCAGAGCATGTAACATCTGGTATTATAGCTCAAGAGCCAGGTCCAGGAGGATGTGGAGATGATTGGTATATGGTTTCAATGAACCGCGATGGCTCTGAAGCAAGAACCTTAGAAATTGGGATTGCAAATGATGGAGATGATCATATCAATCTTCAACCTACAGGCAACGTTGGTATCAACGAGCGTAACCCTCAAGCAAGATTGCATGTCAATGGTAATGTTCGCATCAACGATGGTTCTGAAGGTGCAGGAAGGGTGTTGACATCCGACGATAGTGGAAATGCAAGCTGGGCAAATGCCAGACAAGAAGCCGCAGACGAATTTTCTGCAAGCGCTGGTCAGGTTGATTTTTCACTTTCCCAATTTCCTGCTGCGGGATCAAAAGTAAAAATGTTCGTGAATGGTATCCGAATTAGCAACAATGCTTATTCGGTTGATGGCTCAACTGTTTCGTATAGCGCTGTAGACAATGGCGGTTATGTGCTTTCAGTAGGCGATCGCATTCAATTTGATTTCACTTATTAATTCTTATTAAAATGAAGATTATTCTTCAATTGCTGATTTGCATCCTGATATCATTGGGTTCATCAGCGCAGGGAGTAAATAAGCATGGTCAAATTAATGCTACTTCGAACTTGGTAAATCAGTTTGGTGCAATTGGACAAAGCGGATTAACAGCCAATGGCAGATTGATTTCGCCTTCTATCAGAGGAAGTTTTAATGCGCTCGATTTTGACGGAGGAGACAATTATGCGATGGCTCAACCAGGCGTGTATTTCAACAGTGATTTCACCATTGAATGCTGGGTAAAACCAAGAAGTTTTGGCAACTGGGCTCGCGTGATTGACTTTGGAAATGGTGCTGGAGTAAACAACGTTATGTTGGCTTACACTGAAGGTACATCGGGTTATCCAGCCTTTCACATTGAAGGAAGTCAATTTGCTGCCAACACACAGTTACAACTTGATGTATGGTCGCATTTAGCGGTTACTTTGGTTGGGAATGTGGGAACGATCTACATCAATGGGGTAGAATCTGGCAGCCAGATCATGGCAACACCTCAGAACATTCTCCGCGAATTTTGTTTCATTGGAAGAAGCAATTGGTGGGAATTTGATCCAAATTCTGATGCAACTTTTGACGAATTGAGAATTTACAATTATGGTAAATCTGAAGCGCAAATTGATGCTGAAATGCACATTGAAGCTTTGGGCAATGAAGCTGGATTGGTCGCTTTGTACAATTTCAATCAAGGCAATGCTGGTGGATTGAATGGTGGAATTACCACCTTAAATGATGCATCAGGAAATGGCAACACCTCAAATTTATTGAACTTTGCGATGGATGGCAATACAAGTAATTTCGTTATTGGTGCTCCACTTGGAGATGGCCTTTCGGCTCAAACTGCTGGAAGTACAGCCTTTTCGATTAAGCAAAGTTTCCCAAGTTCTCCAGATGGCATTTATTGGATCCGAAATTTGAATATCAACGGTGGTGCGCCTTTTCAGGTGTATGCAGATATGACCACTGATGGCGGCGGATGGACTCTAATTATGTGCAATGCAAGCAATGGAAGTTGGGATTATGCTAATGCTATTTCGTTAAATACAAGTGCACCCAGCATTAATTCCAACTATTCAATTATTGGTTGGGCCGATTATTTGAAAAGGAGTTCAAGTGGATTTCAATATATGATTGATGCCAATCAACGAAGGAGTTATGGAGGTATTTGGACAGCCAATGGTGCTTACAGTTTCACTCACGGTAGCAATTCTCAAACAGACGTTACACTAAATACCAAATTTGGAATCAATGGAAGCCAAGGAACATGGGATTATAGCGATGGAAGTATTGAGCAGCGGATGCCATGGTACTCAGATTGTAGCGGATACATCACCACCAGTGACGATTGCGGAGGTGGAAGCTGGTGGGGAACTTTAATCTCAACCGAAGGATGGAGTCCAGCGCCTTGGATGGCGGATAATTGCGGATCAGTTGGCTGTATGCAAGATCCTGGAACAATATGGTATTGGGTTCGATAAGATCTTTTAATTAAAAAAACATTTATTTAGAAGTTTTTATTAGTAGTTCAGAATGGCCCCACCAATGCATTGGAATGAATTTTCCAATGCATTTTTTATTTAAAGTGCATTTATCTATGTATTAAATTTCGAAATTAAATTATTGAAGAAATACAATTAGAAATGCATTCAGGAATTCAGATATGGCAAGCATGGCTTGATAAACAAGACAGATCGATTTATCCTGATTTGCTTTTTATTACTGATTTAATTTTGAATTCTGATGCCAAGCTTTATTGTAAAATGAGTTACGGCGCTCCATTTATTTACCGTTATGGTCCGATTGGATATTTCACAGTAGATAAAAAATTAGGAATTTATTTCGCATTTTATTGGGGCAAACTGCTGGTTCCATTTGATGAATCGGGAATTTTCCACCACGACGACCGCAAAATGGTAAAGCTTGTGATGCTGAAGAATCGCATGTCTGACGAAGATTTTCTTGGATCTTTTCTTCAACTCCTCGAAAAAGCTTTGGTGATTGATGGGGAGAAATATGGGAAGTAGGAATAACGATGTTGTTTGTTATAAACCTAAATGAATAATTTACCTGAAAACTTCCCGGCAGCGATTGCAGCGGATAGCCCGCAGGTTGCTGCGTGAAACGAAGTGGAATAAAGCAACCGAGGACTAGTAGCGAAAAGCGCGGCGCCGCTCGGAATGCAGGAATAGGATCGTAAAAGTATATGCGGCGGCCGGCACGATCAGATTTTTACAAGTTGGGGTGGAACTGAACGACCTTGTTAATCAGCTGTATACATGAACAACTTGAGCCAATAATCGTTGATCGTTTATCTTTCATCGTTTATCGTAAATCGTTGAGGTCAAAACCTGCATCGCGAGAAACATTTCAACTATCTTTGCCACCGCAATGAAAAACATCCGCAATTTCTGCATTATCGCACACATCGACCACGGGAAATCAACCCTTGCCGATCGATTGCTCGAATATACAAACACCATTACCAAACGCGAATCTCAGGCGCAAGTGCTTGATGATATGGATCTTGAACGTGAGCGTGGGATTACGATTAAAAGTAAGGCCATCAAAATGGAGTACGAACTCAATGGGGAAAAATATATCCTCAATTTGATCGATACGCCTGGTCACGTGGATTTTTCGTACGAAGTTTCGCGTTCAATTGCCGCTTGTGAAGGTGCTCTTTTAATTGTAGATGCGGCACAAGGCATTCAAGCACAAACGATTTCTAATCTTTATCTTGCTTTAGAGCACGATTTAGAAATCATCCCAATCCTCAACAAAATGGACCTTCCTGGCGCGATGCCTGAAGAAGTGAAAGACCAAATTGTGGATATGATTGGCTGTAAAAGAGATGACATTATTCCCGCTTCTGGTAAAACTGGAATGGGTGTTTATGAAATTCTACAAGCCATTATCGATAGAATTCCAGCGCCAAAAGGTGATCCTGAAGCGCCACTTCAAGCACTGATTTTCGATTCTGTTTTTAACTCTTTCAGAGGGATTTACGCCTATTTCAGAGTATTAAATGGCTCGATTAAAAAGGGCGATAAGGTTAAATTCATGGCAACGGGAAGCACCTATTTTGCTGATGAAATTGGCTTGTTGCGCTTAAAACCTGAAGCCAGAGATGAAGTTAAAACCGGCGATGTTGGTTATTTAATTTCTGGAATTAAAGAAGCTCGCGAGGTAAAAGTAGGGGATACGATTACCCATGTTGACCGTCCGTGTACCGAGCAAATTAAAGGGTTCGAAGATGTGAAACCGATGGTATTTGCTGGGATTTTCCCGGTTGATACGGAAGATTATGAAGAGCTTCGCTATTCGATGGAGAAGCTTCAATTGAATGATGCTTCATTGACTTTCGAGCCTGAATCATCTGCCGCGTTGGGCTTCGGTTTCAGATGCGGATTCTTGGGGATGTTGCACATGGAAATCATCCAAGAGCGCCTCGAACGTGAGTTCAACATGACGGTGCTCACAACGGTTCCCAACGTATCCTATCACGCTTATTTGACCAATGGGGAAGATTTGGTGGTGAACAACCCTACCGATTTACCTGATCCAAGCAAGTTAGACTACATTGAAGAGCCATACATTCGTGCGCAAGTAATTACCAAGGCCGAGTACACAGGGGCAATTATGACTTTGTGCATCCAAAAACGTGGGATGTTGGTGAATCAAAATTACCTCACCACCGACCGTGTTGAGTTGATTTTCGAAATGCCGATGGGTGAAATTGTATTTGATTTCTACGACAAATTGAAGTCGCTTTCGCGCGGATATGCGTCATTCGATTACCATCCAATTGATTACCGTGAATCGAAATTGATCAAGCTCGATTTGATGCTCAATGGCGAACCAGTGGATGCACTTTCGTCATTGATTCACCGCGACAATGCTTACGATTTCGGTAAGAAGATTTGCGAAAAATTAAAAGAATTATTGCCTCGTCAACAGTTCGAAATCGCGATCCAAGCTTCAATCGGCGCCAAAGTAATTGCCCGAGAAACGGTGAAGGCAATGCGTAAAGATGTAACTGCTAAGTGTTACGGTGGAGATATTTCCCGTAAACGTAAGCTCCTCGAAAAGCAAAAAGAAGGTAAGAAGCGTATGCGCCAAGTTGGATCTGTTGAGATTCCACAATCGGCGTTTATGGCGGTGTTGAAGTTGGATTAGTCTTGAGTGCTGAGTCTAAAGTCTTGAGTACTTAGTCTTGAGTTCGCTTTTCGGAAAACTATAAAGTTTATTCATACTACCAGCATCCTCGGACTTTAGTCCGGGCTGTTTGTGTGCATTTTAATCTAATTTTAGGATTGGGCGCACAACCGGGCTTTTCGTTGCAAGTCCGTTCCTCGCAAAGCTCCGGTACGGGCTTTCCACTGCAATCCCTGGCGCGATTTCGAACCATTGATTTTTGCGTTTTAGTTGGATCTTCCTTTCACAAATAAATGCAGCCTTTCTTCTCAGATTAATGTTTTTATTCTTGAATTAAATTATCTGCAAGCCAACCTTTAAGCATCGAATTTAATTGCCTTTTATAATTTATAATGTTGAATGATTTTAACTCGTAATTATCATTTAAAGAATTCTCAATTTTCCTATAAATTAAAAAGCACCTACGAAATATCGCAGGTGCTTTAAATGCAATTTTAATTGATCAATTAATGCATCACAGAAATTCTCTTTGTCGTTTGACGATGACCATCAATTTCAAGAGAATAGAAATACATTCCAGAAGAAAGATCACCAACTGGCAAATTTAATTGCTGTTTGCCTGTTGATCCATTCAATTCGATTTGCTTAATTGATTTACCACTTACATCGTAAAGCGAAACAATTGCATTGCCGCTGTTTTCAGGCAATTCGTAATCAATCGTAAATGATTCAGCTGCTGGATTAGGATAAGCATCACCTAGAAAAGCAGATTTTGCATTTTCTAATTCACTTCCCGGTGCAGCGTATCTAGCAGAACCTCCACATTGTCTATATTTCACTTGAACAGCTCCCAAAGTATACAATTCAGGACCAACTTCTTCAATTGGACCACAAAAATTTTCGTTACAACTTATAATTGGAACTAATGATGTTGCTGAGTTTACAGGAGTTATTTGCAACTTATAGCTTAGAATATTGTAGTTCCCACCAGCGTCAACCATGGGAGGTGCTGTAATTGTTGGTAAAACGGATGGTAAAGAGAGATACAAAACATTGTCAGAAGACCAAAATGGTAAGTTTTCAACTATAAAAGGAGAACCAATAGCGCTCCAAGTTGGGCTAATGCTAATTCTTTCGCAAAATCCAGATGGCGTATAGTTTAAGTCTGTAACATACCATTGGTAAACGAAAACATTTGATTCGCCGCTAGCAGCATTTAAGGTAAATGTCAAACTTGGCAGAGCTGGGGAGCAAATTTCTTCTATATCTATTCCGTAAAGATCGCCTGTGCCTACTCCAAACTTAACATTTATGTATTTCGGAGTAAGCCAATAAGATGTGCTCCCAATGGTTACTCGAGGGATATAAAATCGATTCATTGGGAAAGTTGAACTAGCATCCCACCAAATCAATGGACTATATGAAAGACCAGAGCCAACAAATTCATCTAAACCTCCAATTGGTGCATGTGGAGATTTTAGGTCTGGAGTACGATACCAATTTACTGTAGCTCCAGCAGCTGGTGCAATTGAGAATGTAATTGGGTCAGGAGCAAATCCATAGCATGTGGTATCTCTTAAATCACCTGCCAACTGACCGAAATTTTGGGTAGTAACAATTGCTATAGCTCCTACTGTAGACCAGCGATAACAGCCATTGTATCTTACACGACAAGCGTAGGAGCGAGTGGAGGTGATTGTTGGTGGGTCGTAAGTATCTGTTGTTGCGCCGGGAATAAGTGTCCAACCTGCTGGAACCGAAGCGCCATTCGGAGCATATGAAACGCCCGAAAAGGAATACCATTCATATGTATATCCTGCTGGATTCGACAAATTGCATTTAACTGGAGGCGGGTTTCCGCTTGCAAAGTACATAAGATCATGTTGCGGCAATTCAATTGGGATTCCGACAAAACTTGTTACTCCAAGATCTGTGAATGTCGATATTGTAATTTGCCTAATGCCAGACGCCCAAAGACTTGTTGGTCCGTTAATTACTCGGCAAGCATAAGCTCTTGAATTTAAAAGGCCTGCAGGTGGGTTATAACTACTTGCTGTTGCACCACCAATGGCTGTCCAACCAGTAGTTGAAGCTGTTGTTGCAGGTGGTAACAAAAGAATTCCGTCTTGGAAATACCATTGATAGGTTACGCCAGCAGTTGCAGCAGTTGAAAAGGTAATATTAGCAGGGTCGGCATCATAACAAAGTGTTTGGTTTCCAGCGGCCAAAGTGCCCGATGAATAAAAGATTGTGATTTTTCTCTCAAACGATGACCAAACAGGGCCAGAGCAATCGGGCGTTCCAGTAGGATTCACCATTAATGCGTATGTAATGCTTTGGTTTTGAACTGGAGGATCGTAGGAACTGGATGTTGCACCTGAAATGGCTGTCCATCCGGTTGGAATTGCAGAACCTGTAGGAGCAGAATGAATTCCTAATTTAGAATACCACTGGTAAGTAAATGTTCCAGTTCCACCCGAGGTACTTGGAGATAAGGTAATTATACTAGGATTCCCAGATAAGCTAAAGGATTGATTACCGGCGGCAATGGTGCCTCTGTTTATAGTCGGAAGAACGTTGACCTGTCTAACGCCAGATGCCCACAAACTATTGGCCCCAGATGTTACTCGGCATGCGAAAGTTCTCGACGTGGCTATAAACGGCTGAGGGTCATAAGAAGAAGCAGTAGCACCCGAAATAAGGGTCCACCCTGTAACTGATGCAGTTGCTGCAGGAGAGGCAAAAATCCCTTCTCTCAAATACCATTGGTAAGTTTTCGATGCTGGCGAAGGCAATGTTGAAAAAACAATATTGTTTGGATCTCCAAGATTACACACCGTTTGATTACCAGAAGCGAGTATTCCCGGATTGAAAGGAAGTTGCGCAAAAGCATCATTCACTGAAAATAACACTACGAATAACAATAAGGCCTTTAAAATACGGCCCTTTAATCTTGCTGTACTTTTGATTTTTTTCATCATCTGTTTTTATAATTGATTCTATCAAATGAACCAAATCGTCATTACTTACACAAGTATTAATAGCTGCCAATCCCTTCATTTAGAGGCATAAAGAAAATTGTAAAGATGCAAGTAAAACAGAAGTGTAAAATATAATTAATTTATGTTAAGTCATTTAAGTATGTAAATAATAATGTTTTAAGGCCGATGTAATGACTGAAATTATAATTAAATTTTAATATTCCCAAACAAAGAGAGGTCTTGTGTGATTTTTAGGTAGGTATATCTAGTTGTAAATCTGGAAAGAAAATTCTGTGATTAAAATTGATTTGATAATTTAATGCTTAGGTAGCCTATTAATGTTCAATAATTGACTCGATTATTTTCAAACTCATAAAAAAACCGGGGCCATAAATTTTTTCTGAAGAGCTTTTGAAATTTATTAACAATTAAAGGTTCAATCGTTCATTCTACTTTAATTCTAAAAAACCGTACATCATTCTATTGGGCTTCAGACATAGACTACAGCTATGTTTTAACAAATTGAGAGACATATCTAATAAAATCCCTGCAACCTTGAAATACATTGCAAGTAGATCAGATCATACCTAAATTATTGCCTTTAGTGCATGGAGAATAGTAAACCCCGCAACCGTCGACTTAAGTCCACGGAAATAAACACCTTGAGTAATCTTTACATTCCCAGCGCCTTAGCCACCAAAGCTTTCTGCTCCACAGCATGACGCTTAGAACTTCCAGTTGCTGGCGAACCACTTTCAGCGCGAGCTACAACTTCAAGATTGGTTAAATGACGAAGCTTACGCAACAAGTACATCCAAGCGCCCATGTTTTCAGGTTCTTCTTGTGCCCAAACAAACTGTTTTGCTTTGTTGTATTTCTTCAGTACGGCTTCAAACTGCTGCATCGGGAAAGGATACAATTGTTCAATTCTCACCAATGCCACATGCTTCAAATTGCCTGCATCGCGCTGTTCCAACAATTCATAATAGAGCTTGCCTGTGCAGAACACTACGCGTTTTACATCGGCTGCTTTTACGGTTGTATCGTCGATTAATTCCTCGAAAGTTCCACTTGTAAATGCCTTTAATTCGCTCACACATTTTGGATGACGAAGCAAACTTTTTGGCGACATCACCACCAATGGCTTTCTAAATGGAAGTGCCAATTGACGACGAATCATATGGAAATAGTTTGCTGGAGTAGTGACATTACACACAAACATATTTAACTCTGCACATAAGGTCAAGAAACGCTCTAAACGTGCTGAAGAGTGCTCTGCGCCTTGTCCTTCGTAACCATGTGGAAGTAACATCACCAATCCACTTTGGCTTCTCCATTTGTCTTCAGCAGAAGAAATAAACTGGTCGATCATAATTTGAGCACCATTGTTGAAATCGCCAAATTGTGCTTCCCAAATCGTTAATGCTTCTGGCGTTGCAAGTGAATAACCGTAATCGAAGCCAAGCACTGCATATTCACTCAATAATGAATTGTAAATATTAAATCTCGCTTGGTTTTTACTCAAATTGCTGAGCGGAACATATTCTTCTTCAGAATCTTCAATTTTCAATACAGCATGTCGGTGAGAGAAGGTTCCTCGCTCCACATCTTGTCCTGAAAACCTAATTGGATGGCCTTCTTGGAGCAATGAGCCGTATGCTAACATTTCGCCCATTCCCCAATCGATTAGACCAGATTTTTCAACCATGTCTTTTCTGTCTTGAAGCACTTTCTCCATTTTCTTGAAGAATTTCATGCCTTCAGGAACAGTGTAAATTACTTTGGCAATTTCATTTAATTGCTTTTCCGAAACCGCTGTTTTCGGGGATTTAAGAAAATCTTTTTCTGTAGCAGAACGGTATTTTTTCCAAATGGCTTCAAGAAAATTACTGATGATTGTTTTATCAGTTTTGCGCGCCAATTCAAGCGCAGAATCAAGCTTTAAGCGAAGTTCTGCATCAAGTTGGTTTGCTTCTTCTTGGGTGAGATTTCCTTCTGCAAGCAATCTTTCCAAATAAATCTGACGAGGATTTTGATGCTTTGCAATTGCCTTGTAAAGAATTGGTTGCGTGAAGCGTGGTTCATCTCCTTCATTGTGGCCATATTTACGATAACCCAATAAATCGATAAACACATCTCCATGAAATTTCTGACGGAATTCCATGGCAAGATCTACTGCAAACACCACTGCTTCAACATCGTCAGCATTTACATGAAATACTGGACTTAAAGTAACTTTGGCTACATCGGTGCAATAAATGGATGAGCGTGCATCGGTGTAATTTGTAGTGAATCCAACTTGATTGTTCACCACAATATGGATGCTTCCACCTGTTTTGTAGCCATCCAATTTTGCCATTTGGACGGTTTCATAAACAACACCTTGCCCAGCAATTGCAGCATCACCATGAATAACAATTGGTGCAATTTTATCGAGGTTGTTGTCGTGTTCTTCCTCCGCGAAAGCGCGAGCAATCCCTTCAACCACAGGTCCAACAGCTTCAAGATGCGACGGGTTTGGAGCCAATGTCATTCGAACATCTGCGCCACCACGTGTTTTTACTTTTGTTGAATAGCCAAGATGGTATTTCACATCACCTGAAAACTCCTCATCATCGTATTCTTTCCCTTCAAATTCAGTGAAGATGCTCTTGCAATCCTTTTTGAAAATATTTGCAAGCACTGAAAGGCGGCCTCTGTGAGCCATGCCCATTACAAATTCACGGATACCTAAGTCGGCACCACGTTCGATTACATGGTCAAGAGCAGCAATTAAAGCCTCGCATCCTTCAAGTGAGAAACGTTTCTGACCAACGAACTTTTTATCTAAGAAACTCTCAAATCCTACAGCGTCGTTCAGTCTTTGGAAAATGGCTTTCTTTTCGTCTTTCGAATATTCAGTTCTGCCGCGACTGCCTTCCATTTTCTTCTGCATCCATTCAACCACTTCGGTATTTCGGATGTACATGTATTCAACACCAATGCTCTGGCAATAGGTATCTTCAAGATGTTTGATAATAGCACTCAGCTTGGCTGGACCAATGCCGATCAATGCGCCAGCTTGATACACTGTTTCAAGGTCTGAGGTTGCAAGCCCAAAATTCTGGATGTCGAGTGTAGGAGTATATTTTCTTCGCTCTCGAACTGGGTTGGTGCGTGTAAATAAATGTCCACGTGAACGATAACCGTTGATCAAATTGATCACTTTAAATTCTCGGGTAACATTTTCAGGTATTTCACCATTTGCCGATTGTGGCTTCTGCGGATAGGTCTTCGTTGCAAAATCAACACCTTCAAAGAAAGATGCCCAGCTGTTGTCTACAGAAGATGGATTTTCTAAGTATTGTTGATAAAGGTGGTCTAAAGCGGCAGGATCAGAGGCGGCGAGATAGCTGAATGTGTCCATTCTATTTTTTAAAGATGAGAGCAAAAGTAAGGCAAATCGATTTGTTTAGGTCGATTTTTGTAATCATTTGTTTGAGTTTGTTACACTAAGCAATAAGCAACTGTTATTGAGAGTATTGCTTCCTAAGAACCACTTTTTGAAGCTCTCTTTTCACCACCAATTCGGCGACAAGAATTGGATCTATTCCGGGGGTTGGCATTCCGTCTTTCAGTTGTTTTTCAGAAACATCAACTCGGTACAAAAGGTTAAACATAGCTGTAGCCCCGGATTGCATAAAGGCATCCGAAATTATTTGCGCCAATTCGCTAAACGAATACTTGGTATTGAGAAGCAATTTTATGGGAATTCCCGCAGAATCGAAATCCTTTCTAATTTGAAGGATTAAATTCCTGAGCAGTTCTTTTTGAGAAAGAAATTCAGCATCCACTAAAATTCCTGGCTCATTAAGCCCTGGAAGTCTTGTTGAAGGCTTAGAATCACTCATCAATTAATTATTTCAAATTGAATTTATAGGTCCCCATTAATTTGCCATCCATATAAATTTCGGAAATATAAAGGCCTGCTTTTAATTCCTCAGTTTGGTCCCAATCAAAAACCAATTCCGCTCGGTTGTTTGAATATTCAAGGGTTTTTCTGGCTGTAAATTCAGTGTTCCTTCCGTCCTCTTTGGTGAAATTCCCTGATCCATTGTTAGCATCGGTTAACACATAGCCATCTGGCTTAACGATGCGCATTACCACATCTTTGTTGCCTGGTTTGGCCACTTTGTTTTCGGCCACAACAAACACTGTACTAATCCTGCTCACACGTTTTGCTTTCTCAGTTTCTTCCATTTTCCCTTTGCCTTTTTCGCGTAGGGTTTTCACGGAAAGATTTTCGGTTTTTAAAACAGACGCCAATTCCACCTTCTCGTTCAGTTGTTTGGTAGTTTTATTGAGGTCGCTCACTGTTTGTGTAAGGTTGATGTTTTCAAATTTCAACTCTTTATTTTCTTTAATGAGTTGTTCAATTTGAATTCTGTATTGATCACGAATGGCTTTTAGTTCTTCCATTTGACGGCGGATCAAAGGAATATCTTTATTCTCTTTAATCAATTGATCAATCTTTCTTTTCTGTTTTTCGATATCTGTATTGGCTTGCTCCAATAGGCTATCTAGTTGGATATTCTTGCCCTTGAATTGGTCAAGTTCGAAGGTCATTGCTTGGTAGTCGTCTTCGATATTTTTCTTCACATCAGAAAGTGAATCAACCTCTGCCTCTCTCATGGCTACAGTGCTTTCAGCTCCTGTAGTCCTTGTAAAAAGATAGATATTAGTTGCCACTGAAATGAATAATAACAAGCCCAGCAGGTACACTGTTTTCTTGTTATTCCCTGATTGTTGGTTGTTGGCTTCCATAAATTTTTGTCGATAAACTGATGCTGTCAAAATTAGAAAAATTTCGAGCAACAGGAAGAAGTAAACGCCTCAAATTTCAATTAAGAACCAAATTTTTTCCAGTATTTTCAGTTCATTAGTGATCGAAAGAGTATTTATTTCGGCTGTCCGTATTTATTTAGATATTTATTATGCAATGATTTTTGATGATTGTCGAGATCAATTTCTTTTCCTTTGATGAATGCATTTTTTACGGATGATGTACGCATATCGAGTGCGTCGCCAGTGGAAACAAAGAAGTCGGCCGATTTTCCCACTTCCAAACTGCCTGTCACACGATCAATTCCTAATGCTTGTGCTGCGAAAAGTGTGATCATTTGGAGTGCCATTTCTTTTTCTACTCCATATGCTGCAGCGGTTCCAGCAACAAAACCTAGATTTCTTGTTCCCATAGCTTCCATGTCTCCATCGTAACTTAGAATAACCTTCACGCCCGAATCTGCTAGTAATGCAGGTAAGCGATACGGCCAGTCTGTGGCTTGGTCGTTGAAATCGGGTAAACGATGTAGCCTTGGCAAAACCACAGGAATTTGAGCATCTTTCAACAGCTGTGTTACTTTATAACTTTCAACTCCGCCCACAATTACTCTTTTCGATATGCCTGTTTTTTGAGTCATTTGCACCGCGTCAACAATGTCGCGCATTTGATTGCAATGTAAATACAGGATTTTGCTACCGTTGAAAAGCCCGCGCATGGCTTCAAACCGAAGATTTTTCTCTGGTTGATTTGGGTTGTTGCTGTAAGCTTTGGCCTCTTCAAAAAATGCGAGAATCTCTCTTTGTTTTTGGTGAGTTTTTGAAAGTTTTACGGTATCATTTTCTGGTTTTCTTTGAGGATATTCAGGCCAATTTAAATGTATCCCATCATCTGCTTTCAACAAGGCGTCTTCCCAATTCCAACCGTCGAGATAGAAAATTGACGATGCACCAGGAATTGTTCCTCTTTGCGGCGTTGCCTGAACTGTTAATACGCCGTTTGATCGAACGGTCGGGATGATTTTTGAATCGGTGTTAAAGGCTGGCATCGATCGAACATGTGGATTTATGTCGCCCGTTTCAGCATAATCTAAAGTGGCTCTTACAGCATCAATTTCCTTTAAGCCGATGGAAGAATTCATTGCAATAAAACCTGGATAAACATGTTGATTTTGTAAATCAATGATTTGTACATAAGAAGAACGATTAATTTTTACTACGCTGCCGTCTGCTACTAAATCAATTTTACCAGCCTTTATTCCCAATACGCCATTATTGTAAACGGTTCCATTTCCGCAATGAATGATGCCATTGATAAAAAGGATTCCTCCATCTTGCGATTTACCTGATAAGTTTAAAAGGCAGATCAAAACAATTGTTACGAATTTCATCGGATTATTCAGTTTCAAATTCATTGTAAAGATCATCGCAAGTGTAATAATGTTTATGCGGAATTTTAGCTTTTCTGGTCGGTTTTCCACTTTGTTTTTCTTTCTGCATTTTTTGAATAATCCTCATTCTATCTAAGCGATTTAATTCTTGCAGTATTTTATCTTGTTCAACATCAAAGTATCTAATTCCTTCAACAAAGGTTTGTTCCGGCCTTGCGTACACCGACAATGGATTGTTGTTCCAAATAACAATGTCGGCGTCTTTCCCCGGTTTCAAGCTACCTGTTCTTTGATCTATTTTTAACATTTTCGCAGGATTTAATGTCACGAATTTCAAGGCTTCTTCTTCCGAAATTCCACCATATAAAATTGCTTTTGCAGCTTCTTGATTTAATCGTCTTCCCATTTCTGCATCATCCGAATTAAATCCTGCATTGACCCCCATTTTATGTAATAAAGCTCCGTTGTGCGGAATGGCATCATTTACCTCCCATTTGTAAGCCCACCAATCAGAAAATGTTGAAGCATTTGCCCCGTGTGCCTTGAGTTTATCAGCCAATTTATATCCTTCCAATATGTGTGTAAAGGTATTTACTTTGAATCCCATCGAATCGGCAACATGCATGAGCATATTAATTTCCGATTGCACATAGCTATGGCATGTAATATTACGTTTGCCATCAATAATTTCTGCAATGGCATCTAATTCTAAATTCCGCAACGGTTCCGTTTTCGCTTTCTTTTCTTTATCACTGAATTTACTCCATTCTTCTTTTGCTTTTTTATATTCTGCAGCCCTTTGAAATGCATCGTAAAATACCTGTTCAACGCCCATTCTTGTTTGAGGAAAGCGTGCAGTTTTTTGATTTCCCCAATTGCTTTGCTTCACATTTTCTCCCAATGCAAATTTGATATGTCCAGGGGCATTGGAAAGCAAAAGGTCATTTCCAAATTCGCCCCATTTAAACTTAATGATTGCAGATTGTCCTCCAATTGGGTTCGATGATCCATGTAGCAATTGCGCAGTTGTTACACCTCCAGCTAATTGTCGATAAATATCCACGTCAGTAGCGTCTAATCCATCACCCATGCGCACTTCTGCTGTATTGTTTTGTGTTCCTTCATTTACACCTCTGCTCAGTGCTATATGCGAATGTTCATCTATAATTCCGGGAGTAACATGTTTTCCTGTGCCATCAATTGTCTTCAGATTATTTCTATCTGAAACTCGACTTTTTAAACTTTCGGCCTCCCCAATTGCTATAATTTTACCGTTTTCGATGAGAATTGATGCTGTTTTAATTCCTTCAGATTCATTCGTCCAAAGTGTAGCATTCTGAATCAAAACAGCTTCCTTCAAAGGTTTAATCGCGTAACCAAATCCACCAAAAGGGTATCGAAGATTAAGTGAATCTGCATGTAAAACCGAAACGATATCTTCTTTGGATGTATCTGCAGGTACATCGCCTTTTCGAGCAATTGTCCAATTTGCTAATTGATCATTTATTCCTGTTCCTGCTATGGATAGGTTAGCATTGAGAATTCCTTGGAGGTGTATGGTTTCTTGTTCCGTTTTATTTATTTTTAATGCTACATTATAACCTTGCAAAGTAATTTTGCCTTTAAATTTATCATTTCCAATTTTTCCTTCAATATCTGCTGGATTTGATTTTGATTTGATGGTATATTCGATACTATCGTTTTTTATCATGCCATTATAAATGCCGCTCAAATCCATGTTTAAAGCGGCATCGAGTTGCATGCGTTGCCCCATTGCCCAATTTTCTAGAATTTTATTTTTAGGATGTAAGAGAGAATCGCTACAAACAATAAATGACGCATCATAATTGTTTTTTAATTCGCCAGTACGATCCGAAATTCCAACAATTTCGGAAGGGGTTTTGGTTAATGCATTTAATATTTCTGAACTTGGTAATCCTGCAAGATGAGCTTTTCGCAGCTGCTTAAAAAACGTTTCCTCATCACTTATACCTTCAGCGGTAATTGCAAATGAAATTCCCTGTTTAAATAAATATGCAGGATTTGTTGGTGCCGCTTCCCAGTGCAATAATGTGGAAAGTGGCACTTTTTCTGCAATTTCCGGGTCGCTTAAATCTAAGGCAACAGGAAAATTAATTGGTAAACATATTTTCGCGTTCGACCTTTTTAGCGTCTCTGCAATTAAGTACTCATCGCCATTTCCCTCAATCAATAAATTTAATTCAAATTCCTTGGCTATTTCCAGTGCCTTTAATACGTCTTGCCAATTTAGTGTTTCGAAAAGAATTGGAAGATTTTTACTAGAATTCCAAGCTTGATAAGACTCATTAAAATACGACTTTCCCTTATAAGTATTGTACCAATTCGCATCAATTAGTGATTGCCTTAGAAGTGCAATACTTCCAACTAGTGATGCTGGATATTCTTGTGTTGAGCTACCTTTTTGAAATGAATACCCTGTAATTGCATCACTTTTAATTACACTCTCCGTAACTGGCTTTTCTGCAAGGCTCACCACGGCGCCGGTACCGCGCATAATCCCATCTTTGTTGTGTGTGCAAACATATCCAAAGCCCATTTTGCGGTAATTTGCTGCTTCGGAGACTTTCGGAACGAATTGATTAATTGCTCTATATTCAGGATGGATGGCCATGTTCCAAGCCAATGCGCCTTGCTCGAATCTATCTACTGTTTGCGCACCTCTTGAATTTTCCTTTACTGTTGGAAGTCCGAAGTTAGACGACAAGTCGATGAATGCTGGATAGATATGTTTCCCCGGTAGGGAAATTACGATTGCATCATTTGGAATTTTAATGTCATTTCCGATGGAGAGTATCTTTCCATTTTTGAACAACAGCGTTGCATTGTTTAGTGATTCATTCGCATTTTTATGAATTGTAGTTCCTGTTATCGCGATGGTTGTATTTCTGATGTCTGGAATGCCGTTCACTGGAGCAACAATTTGCGAAGCAGCATAAAAAGAGATACAAAAAAATTGAATCAGCAGTAGTTTTATCTTCATGCGCTAAAAGTATGAAATCGAATGAAACGATCGATTGTGTTTTAGTGTAATTTCATTTAGAATTTAGCGCTGTTAGTATATTTATAAGCTGCGGTTTGTTTATGAAAAGGTTAAATTTCCGATAGTTCTATTGATCTTAACTATAATTTTTAGAACAAGTTTGTTTGTTGTTGCTGCATTTCAAATCTGATGCTAGGAGCGAATGGAATATTCTTCGATTTTATTTGCAACTTTAGCAAATGGTACTATTTTTACGGACTCTACTTATGAAAAATTTTAACTTCAAATTACTACTATTGATCTCCCTCGTTTTGGGTAGTATCTCTAGTTCGGAAGCCCAAAAGGTTCCTGATGATCAATTAAAAGTATTTCAAAATTCCGATTTGTCGAAGTACGTTTTTGACCTTGAAAAAAAGGCAAAAACCTTGGCCAAAAACCAAGATGTGCTTGAAAAGGACGTTGCCTACAAGTTGTATTCTAATGCCTTGATGAGAATTTCAGGCATGATCAACTCAGGTGATTTCTACATCAATGACGAAATTTCAGAGTATTTAGAAGGGATCATCCAAAAAATAGATCCAGATAACAATCCAGAAACAGGGATTTATCGTGTTTTACTTAGTCGTTCTTCCATCCCCAATGCTTTTTGTGTTATCGACGGAACGGTTATCGTAAATATTGGATTGATTGGATTGATGGAAAGCGAATCTCAGCTTGCAGGCGTTTTGGCGCATGAGATTTGTCATTTTAAGAAGAATCACTCCCTACAACAAGTAAAGGCTACGAATGAAAATAAGAAATCTGGAAGAAGGTCTTACACGTCTCAATATTTGAGCATGAAATACTCCAGAGAATCTGAATATGAAGCCGATGCTGGAGGATTAAATCTTATAGCCGCATCACCATTTAATGCTAACGAATACAGTAAGGCACTTGAGTTGGTTACAGGTGATGGTCAAGATTCTACAGGCTTTGATGTGTTGAAGTTTTTCAAAACAGATGCATTTAAATTGGACACTTCGATTGTCTCTGCCAAGGAAGTTAAAAGAGTTTTAAGAAAGTCATCCAAGAAAGAGAATAAAACTTTGCTGAGTGGGAACGATGATATGTTTGAAAGTCATCCTGAAGGGCAAAAAAGACAACTGGCTGCCAGTGAAATTTTATCTTCTATTAATTACGTTGCTCCAACAACCACTTTGAATTCAGATGTTTTTTTGAGGTTCCAGCGATTGGCGCGTTTTGAAATGGTGAAGAACGATTATTACAGAGCCGATTATTTGCAAGGCTTTTACAACTCACTCCGACTTTCAGAACTTTATCCGTCGGATGCATTTGCTAAGAATATGGTTGTTTCGAATTTATTTTGGCTGTGTAATTTAAAAAGTGCTGGTGTAATCGATGATTTACTCAGTGAAACAGAGCTCCGAAATTCGACCTCGATGGCGCAATTAAAATTGATTTTCGCAGATACTCCCAACGATGATTTAGGTAAGTTTTTGTTTACTTATCTGAAGAAACTTTGGGAATCTGACAATACAAACGAAACAGTTTTGTATTACTTGGCATCTGCCGCGGATATTCACCTTGGAAAAGAAACTGCAAAAATTCACTACAAAAATTATTCGTCAAAATTTCCCGACGGAATTTATATATCAAACGTAAATGAGAAACTACATTAACTTTCTCCTCGGCATTGTAACCTTAGTTTCACTTGGGTCTTGCTCTAGTTCAAGCGGCTTTATATTCGCACTACATACGGAGACTTTTCAAAGTAAGAAGGCAGATTTTCGCAAGGTAGTTTGCATCAATCCGACTTATAGAAAATTTGAAGATTCGGATTTTGATACAGAGGACTATGAGTTTGCAAACAAATTCAAGGAAGTTTACAATCAGTCCATCGAAAAATACTCCAAAAAGAACGGTCTCACTTATGAAGTCTATTCTCCATACAGCGAGGGCGAGAACTTAACCAATTACTACAAGGATTTGCTTCCACTGAAATCAACTATTTTGAAATCGTTGAACGTGCAGGACAATCCTATGAATGAAGTTGAATCGAATACATATAAAAAGGTAATCATTCAAAAATTTGTAGTTCCAACTCAATTACCTGCTGAACTGGCACAACTAGTTAACAAATACGATACGCCTTATTTTTCGCTTGTCGACATTTACACCTCACATGGAAAATCTTATCTCTTTCACGTGGTAGTCGACCTAAGCTTGGGACGTATTGAATACCAAGAAATAAAGGGATATTCTAACCTGGTGAAAAAGACCGAAATGAAGATGTTTGTTTACGACAGCTTTTATTTACTTGATAAATTCTTCAAAAAATGAGAAAAGTTTTAATTGCGATTTATTTAATTCTTTCTCTGAGCTCGGTGCTTTCTGCACAAGGCGTTATTGGCAAGAAGGCTGTAATAAAACTTGGAGTAATCAATGGCTTTAGAGCGCCACTAAACGATCTTCAATTCGAATATGCTGTTGGGAAGAAGGTTTCATTTACAGCCGGATATTCACTTTTGAGTTCTAAAATCCGACCTGAATACAGATTGTCATATGCTTACAATTTTTTCAATACTGCAGGAAGCGCGAATTTGGCATCATATGGTTACACTCCTGCTCAGATTGAGAATATTCTTCCACAACAAATCTCCTCTGATGCATACAGTTACGATGACCCAGAGGTTTTTTCATCACCAGCGCGACTTGATGTTCAATCTTCAGTGTGGTCATTAGGATTTAGGAAATATAAAAATGCTGTGCTTTCTGCACCATACGGCAGATATTTCTCATTGGAATTTTTTAGAGGTACCCAAAAAGTATCTGGCAATCTTCAAATGCCTCTTCCTTCAGTGAGCGATTTTAATTCATGGGTATCTGAGTCTTATTATATCAAAGACCGTAAAACTGTAAAAATTGCCGATCGGAAAATAAATACCACTTCATTTCAAATGAACTTTGGAAAGCAATGGGTCATGTTTGACGTTTTAACTGTTGATTTTTCTTGGGGATTTTCATATTCCATGACTAGTGCCGAAAACAGACCAAGAGATGGATATGTAGCGAGTGTTTTGGCTAGAAACAATGGAGCCAACTTTGGTGCATTTCCTGCATCGCGCTGGAACACCGTTGACTCGTACATTAGGTATCGCAAAGCTTCTACAGGAATGAACTTGTTTTTGCGCGTTGGATACTTGATATTCTAATTCATAAATGCTTTTTATTATGCCCGAAAAGGAATTCTCTTTTTCGGGCATTTTATTTTAAATTCTTAATTGCATTAGTCGGCTATTAAAACCCTGATGTACGTAGAATTAAAAACGATTTAGGTTCGACAGTTGTTACTAAATTCCCTCCAGGAGATTGAATCTTCATGTTTCCTGGAACGGTATACATGGCCTGTATTTCAGATAGTTTATATTCGAATCGATAAGCTGTATTTCCCGAATTAAATAAAGCAATTACTACATCCTCCGAATTTCTTCTTTCGAAACCGAAAATGCCCAAGGAATCATCTGCTACTAATGTTTTGTAATTCCCTGTATGCAATACTGTTTGATCTTTTCTAAACTGTAGAAGCGATTTACAAAAGGTGTAAAATTCTTGATCAAAATTTGCATCATCTTCTACGCCACTTAATGTTCCGTCGGCTTTGTATTTCTCTGTTTCATAGGTTAATTCTTTCCATACCATGGGTTTTCTGCAGTCTGGATCATTTGCTCCCCACATGCCCGCTTCAGTTCCATAATACATCATTGGCGCGCCAGGATAACATGCCATAAATGACAAAATCATTTTTTGAATATCACGTTCTTTTTTATTGGGTTTTCGAGTTAAATATTCTTTATTCTCCGCCCTCGACCAACCGAAGTATTCGCCCCAATTGTGGTACTTTTTTCTTTGTCCATTCACAATGTGAGATGCCATTCTATTGGTGTCGTGGCTATCAAATAAATTCATCATTATTTGTGGATCTGTGCCAAAAGCTTCCCGTAAATTCTTTAACGATTTATCTAATTGCGATGGGCTAAGTCTATTTTCTCCGATGAAATAATCTGCCAGAATAAATCCGAAATTATAATTCATTACTGCATCAAATTCATCTCCTTCAACATAGGGGCGAACTTTACTAACACTATCAATTACTTCAGCTGTTAAATAGGCTTCAGGATTAATTCCCTTAACAACTTTTCTCCAGTCTTTCCAAAATTCGTGGCGCACACAGAAAGCAACATCCAAGCGCCAACCGTCGATTCCATCATTTGGATTTCCGTCGCCATTTGGATCCATCCATCTTTTAGTGCTCGAATAAATGTATTGTTTTGGCCCATCTACAATTCCGTTTTCATCCTCCCTGATCTCCGGTAAATCCTTCACACCAAACCATCCTTCATAATCCAATTCCTTCCCAGTTGATGAATCTGCAAACTGCTTCACCGTAAACCATTTCGCATAATTCGAATTCTTTCCATTTTGTACTAAGTCTTTAAAAGCAAAGCTGGTTACACCTAAATGATTAAATACGCCATCAAAAATTACTCGAATACCCGATTTATGCAATGTATCGATCATTTTCAAAGCCAATTTATCGGCCGATGTCCACACCCATGTTTCTGGTTTTAGTGGATCCTCTTTCAACATCATTGCCTTATCCCCTTCAGGGTTTGGGCCAAAAGTGGGATCAATATGGTGATACATCGCGCCATCATATTTGTGGTTCGATGGCGCCATAAACACAGGATTTAAATACAACGTATTAATTCCTAAATCTTTTAAGTAGCCAATTTTATTGATGATGCCCTGAATATCACCACCATATCTGCGTCTGGTAATATTGAATGAATAGCCTTTTCCGTTTTGTTGCTCCCAAGTTTGAAGCTGATACCAATCTGATGTCCATGGATGAATTTTCCATGGTCCAGTTGTGTCATGTGGCCAGCAACCGATCTGATCCTCAATTTTGGGATCGTTGGTAGGATCGCCATTGCAAAAGCGCTCAGGAAATATTTGGTACCAAACGGCACTACTAGCCCACTTTGGCGATTGCGACAACAACGAACCACTCCAGAAAAGCAGTGTTACAAGGATTCTATTATTCATGCATCCAAAGTACCGAAATCAGCCTTATTTTCGATGCCCCATAAAAAATGAATCCAATCCGCCTCACCGATTTTGCTCGAATGCTCGAAAGTGGCATACGGGAAAGGTTTGGACATCAATCTTACTGGGTTACTGGAGAAATATCGAACCTTAAGATCTACGAAAATAAAGGTCATCTGTATTTTCATTTGGTCGAGAAGGATGCTTCCACGGGTGTCGTTTCGGCCGAACTGTCTTGCGTCGGCTTCAATTTGGGGTATGCCTCCATGCGCTCCTTCGAAGAAGCAACCCAGCAGGAATTCACAAATGGCATCGAGGTACTGGTGCAAATGAATGTTTCCTTTCATCCCGTTAAGGGATTAAAACTGCAGCTGCAACATGTTGACGTGAATTTCAGTGCTGGAAAATTTCAGCAACAACGGCAACAGTCACTTAAGAAATTACTGGCAGAAAATTCTGATGCAGTGCAACTTGTGGACGGTAGGTTGTTTACCCGAAACCAATCGTTAAAATTGCCTTTAGCCTTTCGGCGGATAGCAGTCATTTCGTCTGAACAAAGCGCTGGATACCAAGATTTTGTGCATACTCTTCAGGAAAATCCATTTGGGTTTCAGATACGAATAGACCTTTTCGCGACTGTGGTTCAAGGGGAAGCCAATGTAAATCAGTTGGTTACTCGGTTGGTTGAAATTTTCTCAAAAGGTACAATTTACGATGCAGTGATTTTGGTGCGTGGTGGTGGTTCACAAACCGATTTTTTGCTCTACGATGCTTACTCACTCGTGAAAGCAGTTGCACGTTTCCCGCTTCCGGTGATCACAGGTTTGGGCCATTTGAAAGATATTTCACTCACCGATATGGTTGCACACACCAGCTTAAAAACGCCAACCATGGTGGCCGAATTCATCATTGCGCAAAACCGTGCTTTCGAAGAACGAATTTTGGCCGTGCGACAACAAATTGTGATACGTGTGCAAAAGATGATGCTTTCGGCGCATGAAACCCTTGGCGCATCAAGAGACCAAATCAGGCAACTCAGTCGAGAACAATGTGCATCTGAAAGAGATTTTCTCGCCCAACTAAAAAACACTGTTAGCAACGATTCCTTAAAATTGATCAGGAAAGCCGGAGAGATTCAAATTGAACTCGGAAGGAGAATTTCCACCTTACCCGTTTTACAAATGCAACGCGCTAAGACAGAAGTTGTAAATACCCTCCGGGGAATCCAAACCGCAGCAATCCAACTGAGTCGATCGAAACAACAAGAACTCCTGGGTATCGAAAATGTTATTCGTATTTTGAGCCCCGAATCTACTATGAAGCGTGGTTTTGCAATGGTACGCAAGAATGGGAAAGTGATTAATGAATTGAATCAGATTTCGACTGGCGACAAAATACAGATCAACCTCATCGGAGGTCTTGCCGATGCTACCATCATCAACACAGAATCAAATGGCTAAAACGAAAGAACCTGCGCATCTCAGCTACGAACAAGCACTCTTGGAACTCCGGAAAATTGCTGAAGCGATCGAAAACGAATCTGTATCCATCGACGAATTGGCCGATAAGGTGAAGCGAGCTTCTGAATTGGTTGAATATTGCCGTGAAAAACTCCGAAATACCGAAGCTGAACTTGATAAAGTGATCGGGAAAATGGGAAAGTGATCAAGGTGCAACGAAAAGCAAAACAGTATCATCTAACTTTCGATGTTAAGAGAATGTAAAAAATAACTTGCGTCGATCAACCTGAATGGTTATTTTTGGACTATGGAGAAACTCTACAAACGTAGAATTATCAGTGTTTTAGCGGTTTTTGTGTTGTTGTTGGTTTTCAACTTGCCTTCATATGCACAATACTGTACCCCTTCGTACACAAATGCCTGCTTTAATCCGGGTGTTACCGACGATAACATCAATAATTTCTCAACTACGGGCGGGATCACCAATATTTCTAACCTAAATACCAATTGTAACGGTACTTTACCTTCAAATTTTACTTACAATTCATCCATGACGGTTACCGTTATGCGTGGCAGTTCTTTTCAAGTTCAAGTTCAAGGTTCTCAAGGTATTGCAGGGCCCTCATTTGTTCAAGGATTTAAGATTTGGGTAGATTGGGATCAAAATGGAGTATTTGAAAACAATGCTTCAAATTCCTGCGAAATGGCATTTAACAGTGGGAGTGCAGGTCTTCAAGCCTTCAACGGAACCATCACAGCCCCAACTACTGCAACCTTAGGTTTAACTAGAATGCGGGTAAGGTCGGCTTTTAGCGGTGTGCCTGCAGGGCCATGCACCAACGAAAACTATGGAGAAACGGAAGACTACAACGTGATGGTTGTAGCAAATCCAACCAATCCTGGGCTTTCTGTTGCTCCTGTTACGATTTGTGCTGGACAAACTGCTTTATTAACAGCAACTGGCGGCGGACTTATTAAATGGTACGTTTCGCAAACTGCTGCTTCATTTGTCGGTATTGGGCCAAATTTCACCACACCTGTCTTAAATACCACAACCACTTACTGGGTGCAAACGGTGATCAATGGCTGTCCATCACCACGGATACCTGTCACGGTAACTGTGAATCCACCATTTACAGTTACACCAACTGCTTCTGTTGCTACCGTTTGCGCGGGCGACGACGTTGTGCTCACCGGCCCTGCTGGTTACAATACTTACACATGGACGCCAGCCGGTGTTTTTGCCAACAATCTTGTAAATCCGGCCACTGCCACCATTGGAGCTGCCACAACATTTACACTCACCGTAACAAACGCCGCAGGATGCAGTGGATCAGGAACCGTTAACGTTGGACTCGAAGCTGCTCCACCGTTGAATATCGCTTCCACCGATAATGCAATTTGTCCGGGAGAAGATGTAACGCTTACTGCCTCTGGCTCTTCAAATGGTTACAACTGGCTGGCTGCAGATGGTTTGGCAGCTTCAACTACTGCCTCAGTTACAGTGAATCCTTCAACTACAACAACTTATTCGGTTACTGCAAATTCTACTTCGGGTGCATGTCCTGCATCCGCTTCATTTATTGTCGTTGTTAATCCACTCCCAACTGCCGACGCAGGAATACCGACCACAGTCTGCATTGGTTCTGCTGTGCAGCTTCAAGCCACTGGCGGCGGAACTTATTCTTGGTCGCCAACTTTAGGATTGAACAATGCCAATATTGCAAATCCACTCGCATCTCCATCTTTTACAGGATCTTATGTAGTAACCGTAACATCTGCCGAAGGCTGCACTAGCACCGACGATGTTTTAGTTACCGTTAATCCTCTCCCAGTTGCAGATCCAGGAACTGGTGCAGCAAATTGCTCAGGAACTGGCGCTCAACTTTCAGGTTCGGGAGGCAATATATATTTATGGTCTCCATCAGCAGGTTTGAACAATCCGAACCTTCCAAATCCACTAGCAACTCCTGCAACAACATCCAATTACACCTTAACTGTAACCGATGTCAATGGTTGTGTTTCGGCTCCATCAGCACCCGTAACTGTTACAGTTTTCACTCAACCTGCAGCACCAACGATTACTGCTTCTGGTCCAACCACTTTTTGTCAAGGTGGTGAAGTTACTTTATCTGCGTCTGGTGGTGTTACTTACCTCTGGTCAAATGGCGCAAGTGGTTCATCCATCACAGTAAACACATCAGGATCATACACGGTTGTTCTAACTGATGCCAATGGTTGTTCATCACCAGCATCGGCCGCCGTAGTAGTGAATGTTACACCAGGTCCGCCGGTACCTTCAATTGTAGCAAATGGACCGTTGGTATTTTGTCAAGGTGGGAATGTCCAGTTAACATCATCAGCATCAAACTCATATGAATGGTCGACAGGTGCAACAGGTGTTTCAATTATCGCTACCACTTCAGGCATTTATTCAGTTACAATTGCCGATGCATTGGGCTGCGAAAGTACTTCTTTACCGATTACTGTTACTGTGAATCCGCTTCCAACGCAGCCAGTTATTACAGCACAATCAGCAGCGGCATTTTGTCCAGGAGGCAGCACTGTGCTGCAAGCTCCAGCCGCATCGTCATGGCTTTGGAATAACGGTGCAGTAACACAAACAATTTCTGTAAATACAACAGGTGTATTTTCTGTAACCATAACAGATGCAAATGGTTGCAGCTCTCCAGTATCCGCCAATTTCGCTACTACATTATATCCTACGCCAACAGCTCCTGTAATTACAGCAGCTGGCAACACTACTTTCTGCCAAGGTGAATCAGTTACTTTATCGGTTCCAACTGCACAATCGTATTTATGGAGCAATGGCCAGACTACACAAGCAATTACTGTAAATGTTAGTGGTGTTTTTTCTGTATCAACAGTAAATCTAAATGGTTGCCAAGCACCTACATCAGCGCCAGTAACCGTTACAATGAATCCACGTCCAACGGCTCCAGTGATATCTGCAGCGCAAACATTGAGTTTTTGCGACGGACAAACAGTTGTCCTCAATGCAAATCCAACCACTGGAATTACTTGGAGTACAGGGGCCACCACCGCCAGCATAGAGGTTGGTGCCACAGGAGCATACACCGCAACTTACACCGATGCAAATGGGTGCTTGTCATTCGCTTCTAATTCATTGGTTGTTACAGTAATTCCTTTGGCAAATACACCAGTAATTACTGCCAGCGGGCCAACGGATGTTTGCCAAGGAGATTCTGTTACACTTTCTTCTAGCGCAGCTGCAAGTTACCTTTGGAGCAACGGTTCTACAAGCAACTCCATTACAGTTACTTCATCAGGCGTATATTCTGTAACTACTGGTTCACAATGTCCTGCTACAAACATGACAGACAATATAACCGTTCAGGTTCGCCCTATTCCAGTGCCAGTTATCAGTGCTGATTTGGTAAAAGATTGTTTGCCTTCGATCATCAATTTTGGCTCAAGTACAAGCGGAATTGGCCCGTTTCTTTATTCTTGGTCGTTTGGTGATGGCGATTATGCATCATCTTCATTTCCATCCCACGAATATGTGGAAGCTGGAAACTATACAATCACGCTTACACTTACAGATGTAATTGGATGCTCTGGAAGTCAATCTATTCCGAATTACATCGAAATTCTGCCACGTGCCAATCTACAGTTTAGCATCGATCCTCCAGTAACTACATTGAGCGATCCTTTGGTAACGTTTTCTGGCTTAACCAGCAATGCGTATAATGAAACGTGGGAAATTGAAGGTTTTGGAATCTTTAATAACGACCAAGTACAGATTCTTTTCGAAGACACTGGTGCTTATGTTGTTACGTATTCAGCGGTAACCTCCGAAGGTTGTGAAGCATCGAAACGCGACACAGTGCTTGTCTTCGACGAATTTGCACTCTATGTTCCTGGTGCATTCTCGCCAAATGAAGATGGATTGAACGACATTTTCGTTCCGGTTGCTTCTGGCTTTGAAGTAGAAGATTTCGAGTTTCAAGTGTTTAATCGCTGGGGACAAAGAATTTTCTCCACCAATCAGATCGACGCTGGTTGGGACGGCAGCGATGCCAAACAGGATGTGTATATCTGGACAATCACAGGAAGAAGTCGAATCAATAAAGAAACTGTTGAGTACAAAGGAAGTGTGACACTGATTCACTAGGATAAATGGGGTAAACCATCCACGCCCTTCAGAAACAACAAACAGTACTTTCCGCTTATATCGCATACTAAAGACTCAGTACTCAGTACTAAAGACTCAAAGTATTCAAACAAAAAATCCGGCCCCTTTTCAGGAACCGGATCTTCATTGGTTGTTGTGTAATGGTTAGAGTTTTACTGCTCTTAAAGTTTGGTTGTTAAAAGCTGAGCGAACACTGATTAAGTAAGTTCCTGCTGAAAGTCCGTTTCCGTTGATTGAGTGACGGCTGTTGTCGTTAGCGCTTACTGTAACTGTTTCGTTACTTACTGTTTGTCCTACTGTATTTACTACAGTGATCACAAATGTTTCTTCGGTGCTGCTTGTAGTTAGGTTAACCGAAAGCTCGTTGTTGAATGGATTTGGAGCGATAGTGATTTCAGTAACTTCATCAGGTGTTGAAGTGTTGTCGGCGAAACGAGCTGCTGGAGCTGAACATCCTGGCTGATCAACAATTACTCCGTCGATATCAAAACCATCTGCACTTCCTGGGAATCTTGCACTGCTCATTGCTGATGCATCAGTGATGCGGAGGTAAGAGAAGTATGCTAGTCCTGCTGATGCAACATCAACCGATTCGTCCAAACAAACATCACCTTCAATTTGGAACCAATTTACATTGTCGATCGAAACTTCGAGACGTGCAGTTTCTGGGTAGTTAACACATGTTGGGTTGCTGTATGATGTTTCAACAATTGTAAGGTCAGTTCCTGGTTTGTCGTAAACTAAGTAATCAAATGTTAAAGTAATCTGTCCACCAAAACCAAGGCTTAGGAAGTTAACAACATCAGTTCCTTGTGGAGCTCCTAGAGCATTGTTTGCGTTGCTACGTGCTGCTGGAACTGGATTTCCGTTTTTCATCATGCCTTGAGAGAAGTCGGAGAATGATGTTGCAAATTGGTTGCTCAATGCTGCAGGTACTGGATTTAATTCTTCACCGTGCAAGCATACCACACCATCTAAATCATAACCGTCAGCCAATCCACCGTAAGGGTGAGAAATATCAGAGATATCTTGAAGCTTAACGTATTGAATCCAACCAAGTGTCTTGAAATCGAAGAAGGTGTTCTGACATCCATCGCCTAACCAAATCCAGTTGCAACCATCTTGTGAACCAAATGCGCGAATCTTTTCAGGGTATCTGTTGCAGTTTCCCGCATTGTTGCCAAAGGTTGTTTCAACTACATAAAGATCATCTCCTTCGCCATTGTGTATTGGATAAGCAAATTTCAAAGTAATCTCTCCGCCAAATCCAAGTGTCAAAAAGTTGTAGTTAGTTGTAGTTGCATCACTGTCTTCAGGCATTCCCAAAGCATTTGCAGTATTTAAACGTGCTGGATCAATTGGAGTAAGTAAATCGTTGGTTGTGCCTGGTGTGAAGTTGATCACTTCAGTAGCTACACATGCAGAAGGAACTGGTAATGAATCAACTGGAGTTGTAGTAGTATCGTTTTCTGTTACATCATCATTATCATCATCGCTATCGTCGTTGTCATCATTGTCATTATCATCATCGCTATCGTCGTTGTCATCATTGTCGTTATCATCATCGCTATCGTCGTTGTCATCATTGTCGTTATCATCATCGCTATCGTCGTTGTCATCATTGTCGTTATCATCATCGCTATCGTCGTT
>CANHIS010000026.1 GCA_947460255.1 Bacteroidota bacterium | reverse complement strand
GTCATAGAAACAAGCACTGGGTTCATTTTAGCGGCATTTCCAACGTCGGTCCTTGTTCCAAAGCCAGTAGATTCAGCATTGTCAATGTGATCATTAAAAATAAAATGTAATTTATTGTTGTAAAAAGTTGCAAAAAATGAATTAAACATCCCATTATCATTTACCGACATCTGTTGTTTTGGAATTACAGCTTGCCAAACAATCTCACCTGCATTATCCAAATTCATAACAAGAATATCATTGTTATGATAATAATAGGTTGTTGAAGTACTTCCATTCGAATTGGTATATGTACTCACTTGAATATACTCTTCTTCGAAGATTACAAAATTCCCACCATCAGGCTTAGAAATTACTTGCTTTAAATTAATATTTGCTCGCAATTCTTGGTTGTTTTTTCTATCTGAATCACTGTTGTTCATTTCCTTGATTAATTCTGGTGAAAAATCCTCAAGATTCTCAGAGGTAATCTCACCAGTTTTATAATCTAACTTATAGAAAAATGTACCTGCGTAATCGTAACCGCCTTTATCGTCGCCATAAACACCTACACAATATGCATTTTCTTTATCATCGAAGCGAAGATTTATATTACGAATAAATCGGTTTCTCAATTTTAATTCAAAGTCGATCATTTCACCTGCAGCAACATTCAAATTAATTAATTTAAAATAATTCGAAGGATCGCCTTTTTGCCTTTCTTTTTTCGGAATATCGATCCGAGCCAGCATAAGCAATTGTTTGTCGGATGTTAAGTAATAATCGTTAACCGAAAATTCCTTGTTTGCATATGGCAATTCAATTTCTAAATTATGAAGTTCTTCTAAACTTGATCCCCAAATTTTAAGGAAAAATTTATCCTTCTCATCTTTGTCTAATTTAGGCTGTCGAAACATATAAACCATCGAAGAATCTTCAGATATATCGTAGTAATGCGTATTAGAATACGATCTCTCCTCAAAACTTTCAATTTGAACGCGCCCCGTTAATGCTGATCCAGAAAAATCGAAAGCTTGGCCATAAAATGTTTTTAGGCGCTTATCTTTAACGTAGTAAATGGTTACAATCCGATCTTTTAAAATCAGGGTCTTTTCGTAATTGTAATTCTTGTTTTTACTTTTATCTTTTCTTTTTTTCAATGTCTCCCAAGTGTAATCTTTCGATTTATCACCTGCTTCCACTTTAGGCCCTAACTCCAATTCCCGATAAAACTCTGGAGCAAGATCATCCGGATTATAATTCACCAAATAAGGAATACCATCCTCAACCAATACTGTAAAGAGTGCACCATTACGTTCACCTCGAATGAAACCACCTTCATCAGGCGTTTTTTGAAATTCCCCCCAATTAATGTTTACTTGCGCAGACGCTAATGAAGCCAAGAAAAACAGTGAATAAAATACAAGACGTTTCATTTTTGTTATTTTTGGCCAATATAATCAGTAATATGAAATCATTCCTTCCCTGCGCACTATTTTTTTTGATCGCACTTAAGGCTTTCGGGCAGCCTGAAAAAGTAAAGATTCAAATCCGAGAAAGAACCAACGATCCAATCAGTTATGATTCAAAAGAAGAAGGCACTTGGTTCGACAATCAACTTTCACTTGATCCTGCATGGATGACACGCGGAACTGTTCTTCTCGGGTACGAAAGAGTCATTTCAGATCATTTATCTGCACGCTTAAATGTGGGGGCTTCAACTAGAGATTATCTCGATGGTCTTATTTACGACGGTATCATTAACGAAGGACTACAAATCCAATCCGCAAATCCGCGCCTCAGCTACGGTGCCGAAGTAAGATATTATGCCGACGAATCGAGCGGCTTCGATGTCTTTTTTACAGGCGTAGGGTTTCTTCGACGAAACTATTCCTACGACGGATTTTTCCGCTTTGGAACAGAAAAAGTCGCTGATAAAACTTACCAAACCTCTTCCACCGACCTCTACATACGTTATGGCGGCTACATTCCAATCCAAGATTCGAAAAAATTTAAACTTTCACTCGAACTTGGTTTATGTGCCGGTTTAACCTATTCATCTTATTACACATTCTCTGCCTTCCAGATATTCGATAACACAGGCAATCCAATTACGACAGGAACTACAAGTCCTGAAACGGCATTTAGTTACCTCATACAGCCCAACGTAGCATTCAACATTACCTTTTAAATCTTTATTTAAGATATTTTCGAAAAGCCGGTTCCTTGCAGCCGGCTTTTTTATTTCCCTCCGGGGAAGACCGAATTTCGATCACCCCATCCACTTCCTCCCATCCAAATTTCGACAATCTCAATGTTACATGTGGGCGCATTCTCCGCGGAAACATTTAAATCTTCAGCGGTCTTTCTCCTCCCCGACCAACGGAAGACTAGATCCAAAAACGCTTCACATTTCATTATAATCTCATCAATTTCATTCTTGAAGAAAATTTAAAGCGCTAACTAAAAGCACTTTGAATAAATTCTCTCATTAGTACCTTGCATTGCATAGTACCGTGTTTAATTTAGTTCTATGTTTGCAGCATGAATCTGGAAAACACCAAAGCGCAAATGCGGAAAGGCGTGCTTGAGTTCTGCATCCTATCGGTTCTATCGAATGGAGACGCCTACACTTCCGACATAATCAATAAGCTCAAAGAGGCGCGACTCATCGTTGTGGAAGGCACGCTTTATCCAATGCTCACTAGACTAAAAAATGCAGGCCTGCTTCAGTATCGATGGGAAGAAAGCACTTCTGGTCCACCACGAAAATACTATGGCCTTACACAAGAAGGCCAACAATTTCTCCAAGAGCTCAAAGGTTCCTGGAACGACCTTGTTGAATCTGTTTCTCAAACACTCAAACCTCAAGTAGCAAGATAGTTATGAATAAGACCATCAGTATTAACCTAAGCGGCATGCTCTTCAATCTCGAAGAAGAAGCATTCAATAAACTCAGTAATTACTTATCGGCTATCAAAGCTTCCTTCAAAAATGCAGAAGGCCGCGACGAAATTATAGGCGACATCGAAAGTCGAATTGCTGAACTGTTTCATGAAAAACTCAAGAACCGCCAAGTAGTTCTCCTACAAGATGTTGAAGAGGTAATCACCTTAATGGGCCAACCCGAAGATTACAGCGAAGAAACACAAAATGAACCTAGCGAAACCAAAGCAAATCCCCAACCTGAGCCACAACCAAACTACGAATATGCTGGTCCTCGTCGTTTGTTTCGCGCACCCGACGAAGGAATGATCGGAGGAGTTTGTGTTGGTCTTGGTCATTATTTCGGCATCGATCCTGTCTGGTTGCGCATCGCATTCCTTGCAGCGTTCTTCCTCGCCGGCGGCGGTATTCTGATCTACATTATCCTCTGGATTGTTCTGCCAAAAGCAGAAAGCACTGCTGAAAAACTACAAATGCGCGGTGAGCCAGTCAACATCTCTAACATCGAAAAAAGCATCCGCGACGAACTAAACCGCATTCAAGGCAAAACAAACGAATTCACACAAAAAGCTAGAACTTCAGGCTCTACTGCAACCAATTTCCTCAACGAATTTTTCGAATCGCTCTTGCGCCTCATTCGCCAATTTGTTGCTTTCATGGGAAAATCTTTGGGCATTTTCTTCCTTGGTTTGGGTGGAGTTCTGCTGCTCATTTGGTTGTCTATCGTGCTTAGTGGTGGCTATGGAATCAACATTTCCACCAACGACGAGGTGAGCAATTTTTCGATCAATACGCTTCTTGGTGCATTCTTTACCAATCCAAATCACCTCAAGATTTTCCTCATCGGCCTAGCCCTTTTCACCATTACACCGATTCTTTCGCTACTGCTTTTCGGACTGCGATTAATTACCCGAAAAGGCCTATTGTCGGGCTGGCCATCAACTGTAAACGGCAGCGTTTTCACTGTTGGTTTAATTCTAATGGTCGTTACTGCAGCGCTCATGCTGACCGAGTTCAAATCGAAAGGTAAACTCATCGAACCTGTTGGCTTTGTTCAACCTACACCCAGCGATACGCTAGAAATCAAAATTCTGCAAGACGCAAAACCACAGTTAAAAAACCAGGTCGACTTCGACACTTGGAAATTTTACCTCGAAGAAGATGAGCCTCCTTTTATGCTAGGTGAAGCTGGTTTGGAGGTTCGAAAGTCCGACAATGACCAAATCCGAATTCAGGTTACCAAACAAGCAAGAGGTGAAACTAAAAAAACAGCCATCATCAGTGCTTCCGGTATCAACACTTACGTGAAACAAGAGAAGAATGTGCTTTGGATGAATCCATATTTCACCCTAAAAAATGGCTTGAAATGGAGAAATCAGCAGGCAAACTTCACCCTATCGATCCCCGAAGGAAAATTTGTGAGATTTCATCCAGGAACAAGCGAAATGTTTACCGATGTGCCTAATATCCAGAACTTTGAAGAAGAAGAACTCGAAATGGAAGTTTGGAAAATGGGCAAAGACGCTCTTGAATGTCAATCGTGCGTAACCGAAGCCAAATAAGCCTTACAGTTCTTTTCCACAATCATTGTTGATCCTTTTCATGTGGCTGCATGAGGCTTTTCAGGTAATTTTGACGTGTGCAAATCCTCGAAACACCTTTACATGTAGTTCCCGGCGTAATTCCGAAAAAAGCGGCATTGCTTCGAAAGGATTGTGGTATTGAAACTGTAGGAGACCTACTTACTTGGTATCCATTCCGATACATTGATCGAACGAAGGTTTACACTGTTCGCGAAATCAACGACGAGTTGCCATATATCCAACTTGTTGGACGCCTAGAACAAATCAAACTTGTAGGAAAACAAAAGAAACAACGACTCAGCGCCTTGCTTCGAGATTCGTCGGGAATTGTTGAATTGGTTTGGTTTCAAGGCATCAAATACGTACAAGACAAGATTCGCCCAGGCATGGATTTTCTTGTTTTTGGAAAGCCTGCGAATTTTCACGGCACTTGGAACATTCCGCACCCTGACATCGAATTGTACTCTGCCGAAAAAGCTGCACAAGCATCGAAGCTTCAACCTGTTTATTCGAGTTCGGAAGCCATGAAACGCGCCTTTCTGGAAAGCAAAGGCCTGTCGGCAATGATTCAAAATATCTTGCGGTTTGTGGAGGGAAAAATTGATGAAACAGTTCCCGAATCTATGCGCCATGAGCTCAATCTAATCGGCCTTGAGCAAGCCTTTCGGTGGATTCATCAACCAAGCAATCCAGAAGAACTCAAAAAAGCTGAAAAACGTCTAAAATTCGAAGAGCTCTTCTTTTTGCAAATCAGACTCATCCGACAAAACCTTGTCAACAAGCGCCAAATTAAAGGTTTCGCATTCGAATCGATTGGTAAATACTTTAATACGTTCTACAAAGAACACATGCCTTTCGAACTCACCAATGCCCAAAAAAGAGTCATTAAAGAGGTAAGATCCGATGTGGCGCGCCCCATCCAAATGAATCGGCTCGTGCAAGGAGACGTTGGAAGTGGTAAAACCATCGTTGCCTTTATGAGTATGCTCATGGCGCTCGACAATGGATTCCAAGCATGCATGATGGCGCCCACAGAAATTCTTGCTCAACAGCACTACCTGTCGCTGAGCGAATTGGCTCGTGCCATTGGAGTCAACATTCGATTGCTCACTGGCTCGTCGAAAACCAAAGAACGGCGCGAAATTCACCAAGCACTCGAAGAAGGCACCTTGCATATTCTTGTAGGAACACATGCTTTGCTGGAAGACAAAGTAAAATTTCACAATTTAGGTTTCGTGGTGATCGACGAACAACACCGTTTTGGGGTGGCTCAACGCGCCAAATTGTGGGCAAAAAATCACCTTCCGCCGCATGTTCTCATCATGAGTGCGACACCAATTCCGCGCACATTGGCCATGACGCTTTACGGCGATTTAGATGTTTCGGTGATTGATGAATTGCCTCCCGGCAGAAAGCCGATTCAAACTGTTCACCGATACGATAGTGAACGGCCGGTTGTATTAGAATTCCTCAAAAAAGAGATTTCAAAAGGCCGCCAAGTGTATTTTGTATATCCGCTCATTGAAGAAAGCGAACAATTGGATTACAGAAATCTGTTTGAAGGTTACGAGCATTTGGTGTCGTGGTTTCCTGCTCCGCAATACCACTTAAGCATTGTTCATGGGAAGTTAAAGCCTGCAGACAAAGAGTTCGAAATGCAGCGATTTGTGAAAAAGGAAACCCAAATCATGGTAGCAACAACCGTAATTGAAGTGGGCGTAAATGTGCCCAATGCTTCGGTGATGGTGATTGAAAGTGCCGAGCGTTTTGGATTGTCACAGTTGCACCAATTGCGCGGTCGTGTTGGCCGCGGAGCCGATCAATCATACTGTATGATGATTACTGGTGTGAAGTTAAGCTCTGATGCCCGAATCCGCCTCAAAACCATGACCGAAACCAACGATGGATTCAAGATCGCTGAAGTGGATCTTCGCCTCCGCGGTCCGGGAGATTTACAAGGCACACAACAAAGTGGAACCCTCGATTTAAAGTTATCGGATTTAAGCCGAGATGCTGCCTTAATTTCTTGGTGCCGCGAACAGGCTCAGGCTTTGCTCGAACGCGATCCAAATCTGGAAGCAGCAGAAAATCATTGTATCAAAGAAAGATTGCTCTTGCTTCAAAGCAAGCAGATGAATTGGGGAAGAATTTCTTGATCAACTTTTGATGCACACATTTTTCGCTTCGGTGAAGAACCGTAAAGCTTCCCAACCGCCTTCACGCCCTACTCCACTCTGCTTCACGCCACCAAAAGGTGTACGTAAATCGCGCAGCATCCAACAGTTGATCCACACAATGCCGGTTTGCAATTTAGAAGCTACACGCTGAGCTGTTCCAATGTTACTTGTCCATACAGAAGATGCCAAACCATAAGGTGTACAGTTTGCAAATTGCAGCGCCTCCTCTTCCGTATCGAATGGAATCAGTGTAACTACTGGACCAAAAATCTCCTCCTGATTTGTTCGGCAGAATGGATCTAAACCTTCGAAAATGGTAGGTTCGAGGTAATATCCGTTTTCGAATCCTTCGGGATAAATTCGGTTTCCACCGCTGAGTAATTTTCCGCCTTCTGATTTTGCTAATTCAATGTAAGACAACACTTTCAGCAGATGCGGCTCGGAAACGATTGCACCAATATTCGAATCAACAGCTTGTGGATCACCAACTTTGAGGGCTTTCACTTTAGCCACGAAAGCTTGTTTGAATTGATCGTAAATGCTTCTTTGGATCAAGATTCTAGAACCACATAAACAGATTTGCCCTTGGTTCGAAAAGGCAGCACGGGCTGTTTCGGAAACTGTTTCTTCGAAGTTACAGTCGGAAAAAACAAGTGTTGCATTTTTACCACCCAATTCCAGCGACAGTTTCTTGAATTTAGGCGCGGCAACAGCTGCTATGGCGGCACCAGTTTGGGTTCCACCGGTGAAAGAAATTGCCTTAATTCCAGCATGACTTACTAAGGGTGAGCCAACAGATGGGCCTGTTCCATGTAAAACATTTAGAACACCGGCAGGAAATCCCGCTTCAATGCACAGTTTTGAAAAATAAAATGCCGATGCAGGTGTGATTTCCGAAGGTTTCGCAATTACGGTATTTCCGGCTGCTAATGCAGGTGCAATTTTCCAAGTAAAAAGATACAATGGAAGATTCCACGGAGAAATGCATGCCACTACTCCAATTGGCTGACGTAGGGTATAATTGAGTGCCAAACCGTCCATGTCGTGCGCTTCGGTTGAGCTGTGCAAAATGGCGGTAGCAAAAAAACGGATGTTTGAAATGGCTCTCGGAATATCCACATTTCGGGCAACAGTAAGCGGCTTTCCATTGTCGTAAGATTCGATGGCTGCTAGAATTTCTAAATCTCGATCCATCAAATCCGCCAAACGTAACATCAAATCTGAACGAGATTTTGCCGTGCTTGTTGACCAGGCCGGAAAGGCATTCGTGGCACACTCAAATGCAGCTTGCACATCATCTGCGCCACTTTCAGCAATCTTTCCATACACTGCGCCAGAGGCAGGATGGAAGTTAGAAATCCACTTACCACTTTGTGGAGCATACAAACCATCACCGATATAATTGAGTATTTCAGTGATCGCAAAATTTGTTGTGGGTAGCGATGATGGTAATTGCGAGGTCTCCATGAATGTTGCAGGTTTCGAAAATCAAAGATAGGGATTGGTAGCGATCACCTTATGCAGGCTTCCACTTCCCCGGAGGGAAAAAAGGTAAAACCAAAAAAAGCAACGGATAAAACAAGCGGAACGGCAACCACAACAGCCAGTTAAACTGCACTTTATAAAATTTTGTGAGCCAAGAAACCCATGCTAACTCTGCCACCATGAGCACCAAGAAAGTTGGCCATGAGAAAAGTAACAAAAACCAAGGGGAAACCACCCAGCAGCCTAAGATAAGCGTGAGAAAAATCTTACTAAAATGGTTTAAGTGACCACGCTTGGATGCCCAACGTTTTCGTTGGGAGAAAAATGCTAACCAACTTTCTGGAGCAGCTGTTTTAACAAGTGCTTTAGGATTAACTTGGGCGCTGATTGAATGCCGATTATTCATCCAAATATCATGCATCAACAACACATCGTCGCCAGAAATTTGGTTGATGTGTTTCATGTAACCTCCAACATTTTCCCAAGCAGATCTTCGGAACATCAAATTTGCGCCACTGCACATTAACGGAATTCCGATTCCTGCAGAGCCCATGGTTACAGAAAGCAAGGCGAGGCTTTCTAACGCAGCAAATTTTGAAACGATGGCAGTGCTGTTACTGGTCATCAAAACGGGTCCGATAACCAAATCAGACTCAAGGTTAAACCCTGATCGCATGGTAAAAATCCATTGTGAATGGTTCGAAACATCTGCATCAGTGGTGCAAACAAGTGGCGAATCAGTTTGGGCGATAGCGGCTGTGAGCGCTTGTTTCTTTGAACCTTCAGCTTGGGTTTCTAAGCGGATTAAAGAAACATTTTTCGGCAATTGAGGCTGCCAAATATCCTGAGAACCGTCGTCTACAAGCATCCATCGATCATCATTGTTGAGAGTCGTACTTTTGATTCGCTGGAGTATTGCTTGATGAAAAACAGTTTCATCGCGAAAGGGTAAGACAACTGTTAACGATTCATTATCAGTAGAATGGCAGGGCTGTTTTCTAAACTTCAACCGCAAAAAGCCGCCAACCACCAAGAAAAAACCGGAGAATGACAGGAGTAGAAGAGAGAGAATAGAAGACATTGCCCGAAAATTAGGCTTTTCGTGTTTACCTTTAGCGCAGAATGCAAACCGACAGAATTATTTTAGGTATCGATCCCGGAACGAACATAATGGGTTTTGGGTTAATTGCTGTACAAGGCCGCCAGATTAAACTCTTGGAAATGGGAATTCTGCGGATGGAAAAAATCGATGATCATGCCAAAAAGCTGCTCATGATTTTTAGGTTCACCGATGAATTGATTGTTAAATGGAAACCTGATGAAGTGGCAGCAGAGGCTCCATTCTTTGGTAAAAATGTGCAGTCAATGCTTAAACTAGGTAGAGCGCAAGGAGTTGCTTTGGCTGCTGCTTTGAACAGAAACCTTCCTGTTTCAGAATATTCGCCTAGAAAAATCAAGCAGAGCATTACTGGAAAAGGTGCAGCTTCGAAAGAACAAGTTGCTCTGATGTTGCAAAGAATTCTCAAGATATCCGACGAAGATATGCCTGCAAAAATGGATGCAACCGATGGCTTGGCGGCTGCAGTGTGTCATTACTTTCAGAAAGACGCGGGTGAAAAGCCATCAATGCCAGTAAAGAGCGCAAAAAAAGTGTCGGGATGGGGAGCTTTTGCAGCCCAACATCCCGACAGAGTAAAGAGTTGATATTTATAGATAAGAAGCAATCTTTTGCTGGATTTCCAGGAGCGCTGCTTCGTTTGCCTTAATCTTTTCGCGACTAAAATTCATGTCGTTTACTTGGTTGATTGGAATAAGATGAATGTGCGCATGAGGCACTTCTAAACCAACAACAGATAAACCAACCTTCTTGCAAGGAACTGCTTGCTTAATTGCTTTGGCTACCAATTGAGCAAAGGCAAACAACTCCTTGTACAGTTCAGGTTCGAGGTCGAAGAGATTATCGACTTCTAATTTTGGAACTACAAGGGTATGGCCTTCCGACAAAGGGAAAACATCTAAAAATGCATAGAAACGATCGTTCTCGGCAATTTTAAAACTTGGAATTTCTCCAGCTATGATTCGGCTGAAAATACTTGGCATATTAACGGCTAATGTCGAGAATTTCGAGATTTACTTTTCCGTTTGGCACTTGAGCCTCCACCTTATCTCCAACCTTTTTGCCGAGCAGTGCTTTAGCAATAGGTGAGCTGATTGAGATTTTACCGGTGCGGAGATCTGCTTCATTTTCAGCAACCAGCGTGTACGACATTTCGGCGTTGTTAATTGTGTTGCGAATTTTCACTTTCGACAGAATTAACACTTTGGAGTTATCGAGCTTCGATTCATCTATAAGGCGTGCGTTAGCGACAAGATCCTCCATTTTGGAGATCTTCATTTCGAGAAGACCTTGCGCTTCTTTGGCAGCATCATATTCAGCATTTTCGGATAAGTCTCCTTTGTCGCGAGCTTCAGCAATTTGCATCGAAATAGAAGGTCTTTCAACCCTTCTCAGGTGGTCGAGTTCCTGGTGGAGCCTCTTCATTCCTTCTTCGGTGAGGTAGGTGATATTTGACATAATAAAAAGTTTGATCGTATTTGACAATAAAACGGAAAGACCCTTCAAGGCGAAGGGTCTTTCCGTTTGTGACAGCTAAATTAGGAAAGCTGCCGGAAAATAACAAGTTGAATTTTATCAGAGATTAATACGCGCCCCTATGGTGTGAACACCGCTGAAAGGGTTGGTAGCTCTGTAAGAGTAATCAACAGAAACTGTTGACTTAGATGATTTGCTCAAAGGAGTTTCGAAAGTGAAACCTGCCGTTGGACCAGTTAACGCTGATGAACGAGTAATTCCAGCATTTTCAAGTGCATTTGTAGAGCTTGATGTAATTTCATGCGTGTAACCACCGCGAACCATGAACATCTTGTTGAAAGAGTACTCTAAACCAACATTGATTTGGTCGCGAGAGAACGAGTTTGATGTGAAATTAGCAGCAGCGGTAAGTTCATGCTTCTCAGCAAGCTTGAAAATGTAAGCACCACCGATATTCAATAAAGAAGGAAGTTCAAATGCTTCTGTTCTTTGTTGAACTGTAATGCTCGCTCCTGTTGCAGGAACCGTACCTCTAAATGAGAGACCATCACCACCAAAACGCATACGAGGCCCAACATTTCTTAAGGAAATACCAAAACGGATATTTTCTTTTTTACCAGTGATGTATTGAACACCAGCATCGAAACAAACTCCAGCACCTCTTAAATCCGAGATAGATTGAGTGATGGTTCTAAGTGTGATTCCACCATAAATAGAATTCGAAAATTCCTTGGCGTAAGAAAGACCAATGTTGGTGAAATTCGGAGAAAAAGTTCCAATTCCACCTTCTGGAATATCGACAGTAGTTACATCGATTTCACCAAAATTCATCGACATTACGCTTAGTCCGATTGTTCCAGATTTCTCTTTGCCGACTGCTTGTGTAATACCAAATGCATTGATATTGATGCCTGATCCACCTAACCAACTGGTGTAAGCAAACATCACTTCAGTTTTCTTGGTGAAGGCAGTTCCAGCAACATTTAGAAATTGAGCTTCTAAACCTTTGGCCATGGAAGTGTTTGCCCCAGCCCAACCTGAGCTTCTTGCAAATGGGTTAATGAGTAGGTCGTTTGCTCCAGACTGACCAATTCTGTCTTCATTTCCTGCAAATAGGCTAGCTGATGAAATCAATACACCGGCAGATAAGCAGAGCAGGGATTTATATAGGTTGTTCATTTTTCCTTGTGTGTTAAACCTGTGTAGCATCAGAAAGTATCTAGATCGATTGGACGAAGAACACCGAACCATTTCACAACCTTTTCACCAACACCCGGTACATTTACATGGATGATATAAATTCCACTGGAAATAGTAATTCCAGTTTGGTTTTTAAGATCCCAATCAAGCGATGTTTTAGGATCTCCTTTATCGAAAACCCGCACCAAAGTTCCATTCGCTGTATAGATAGAGATCTTACAATCTTGCGGCAAGTTGGTAATTTTCACACGGTTGTCTAACTGACCAGTTTCATAACCTGAGTATGCGTAGTAAGGATTAGGAACCACGTTGATTAGGTCAAGTGCACTAACAGCAGCATCAGGATTTTGCTTCCTTGCAAAAATCTCAGCTGTGTTAAAACGATAAACTGGATTGTTATCGTTGATTGGAGCAGCAGCAGATTCTGAGGCATTGTAGTTCGCTTCATACGGACGACCAACACGCAATTTGATGTTTAACTCTGTAGCGAGTAAGCTTTGTGTTGCAACACCAATAGGCACACCGGTCCAAATACAATCTTGGAAGACACGACGCTTACCAGCAGAAGTAGCTGCCTCAATTTGTCCTTTAATGAAGTTTCCTTCATCGTAACGAGGCATATCATTAGCAGAATTTGCAGAGTGGTTAAACACATAAATAAAGTGTTTACCACCAAGGATGTTCTGAAGAATACCGTTGTTGAACAAGATTGATCGTGGAGAAGGATTGAAAATCATATCTCTACCGTTATCTTGAGCCAAACGAGATGATTCACCAAAAGCAATGTTTAATCTTTCTCCAGTTTCAACATTGATTGCGTAACCAGGGAACCAACCCATACCGTTACCGCTTCCATCAGGATTACCATTTTTATCAACGGAAGGAGCTGCTCTTAGATCAAGCTTCTCAGCTCCACCTTCTGAAAAATTAGCATCGTCATTGGTTTCAAACACAGGGCATCTAGACCACTTCGACTTATCTGGTGTAATCACGATGTTTACAGACTGTGTTTTACGAAGAGTAGCTAAAGTTTGGATGATAGATGATGTAGAATAAGCAGGACCATCAAGATTACGATTAACAAGGGCAAAAGGCGCCCAAGTACCACCTAGAACTTTCTCGTAGAACTGCAATGAGTCTAATCCGAGAACATCATCACAAGTTGCATCATCAGGGTTTGTAGAAATACCAGAACGAATCCAGTTAGCAGCATTTTCGCAGCCTTCCTCGTCTTGTAAGAATGTTAACCAACGCTTTGTGTTGTCGGAAAATTCACTGGACCCAGTGATGTAGCCATTTCCATTTACCACATCTTCACCAGGGCGTACAACTTGCTTCACTTCAAGTGAAAGCCCCCACTCCTGAATCACTTGTTCAATTGGGCTGCCCAAAGTAGAGAATGAACTAACTGTGTCTCCTTTGTGGATTAAAGCCCAACCATCAGAATCAGTTATACCATTCAAACGGAATTCGAAGTCGCCTTCTGGAACGCTAATAGGATCAATTACTTTAATGTTTACAGGTGCTTCATTAACCTTGTAAACAGGATTTGCCATCCAATAAGGAGCTGAATGAATAGTTTCAATACTCGCATCGGTTAGATCAGCAGTATTTCCACCATTTCCTCTACCCTCAATTCTCGTGAGAGATGGCTGATTTCCATAAGAAGCTTGTATTACAGAACCGCCAAACTCAGGAGAATTGATGTGCGGAATTGCAGTGTATACCTGAAGCGTTGAAGAACCTTGTGTTCTACGACCAGCTAAATATGATTCGTTGAAAGTTGATGGATCCTTATCAGCAACAGCATAAGATAAAACTAAGTAATAATAAGTCTTATGGTTAACTAAACGGTTGTCGCCAGTAGCAAATTGATCAGTAGTAATGCGGAAAGAATTTCTTAAGCCTTCATTCTCTCCGTTCACCTCTTCTACGGGCACGTTCTCTTCCAAATTCACATCAAAATTACGATTGATTACCTGAGAAACTGAATCTTCGATGTCGCACTGAGCTACAAGACGAGCGCGGTTTGGATCCTTCAAATCATTCACTGTAACTGTAAGATCCTTCAATTGAAAGATTTGATAACCCTGGAAGGCGTAAGCCACATCACCAAATCCTGGAATTGCAGTTGTATCGCGGTAATTAATTACAGTGCTTGTATTTGGATTACCAAACAGGAGGATTATTTCTTTGTCTAATTCTACTACCTTAGTTGCAGGCGCATCTGGGCCATTGATGATTGCAAAGCAATTGTCGAACAAGGCTTGAGCATCGTCATCTACCACTCTAAGTAGTTCTACCGACTGCGCTGGACCGCCATTTGATGCTCTTGCCCAAACAGCACCAACCGTTATGGTGTTAACTGCTCCGGGGGCTAGCGAAAAAGGCCCTGCAGATTGAAGGAAACGTCTATCAAATGGAGCATTTCCAGCAGTTGCTTCATCCCAAGGTGCTTGAGGAAGGCAGTTTGTACTAACTCCATCAACGATCTGACCTACACCAAGCGGATCGCTATCTCCAGGGAAAATGAAATTGGTAGGCGTTCCGGCACCGTAACCATTAGAGCCATTGTAAACCATTTGAGTACCATCTTTCCAGCGACCTCTCAGGTAGTTATAGATATCTTGTGCATCTTCTGGGTTACCTAGAATTGTGAAATTGTTGTCATAGTATACAAACTTCGACATACCAATGCGCTCATTGTCAACTATGCCATCACCAAAGCCAAGACCATTAATTGCTTTAGGCTCAACGCAAGGATCAGGATTTCCATCAAGTGAATCTGCATCCATGAAAGGACCTTCGAAGAAATCAAGTCCGAAGGCAGGAGGATTTAACCCATAACCAAATGCACCTTCATCATCAGCATCTCCATTATAAGTATAACCTAAACCACGACCTACATCGCAACCAACATAATCATCTTGGTAATTTCCAACGTCAGAGTCAACCCATTGTCCAAAATAAGTTTGAAGCACACTGAACGTAGATCTGTTAATGATTTCGTAACTATAAAAAGTCATGTTATTCAAAGCGTTGTTTGTAGCAAACGAGAACGCTTGTGCTCTGATTTCAAGACCAATTGGAAATCCACCAGTCTCAGAGTGGATATTTCCTTTATCATTGAAAACCCACCAGATGGTTTGATCTCCAAAAAGTTTAGCCTCACAACCAAGGTCACCAGAAATATCGTAAGCAGGGTGTTCTGGAATACCAGCAGTATCGCGGAAAGATGGGTCATATTCACCATCACCATTCAAGTCGATAAATGGCGCAAGTTGGAAAGGATACCCATTTGCTGCATCACCGTTACCTGGCCATGTTTCTATAGCTTCGGTTGGTGCAGGCGTAATTCCTAAAACGTACTCTTCAACTTCCTTCTTGGTAATTTTCCAATGTCTATCGTATGCAAGACAAACATCTGAAGTAACAGATGCGTCTTCTAATTTCAAAGGTCCTGGCCAAAAGTCATTACCTGTTTGGCGATAGGTCATCGCAGCAACCTTCAGGTTACCACCGTTGTCAACACCACCAATCCACAAGGCTGATGCAAAAGCGGAATGTCTATTTGAACCTTTAGGTACCTCATATTTTGCAGCTGTATTCAAGTCCCACCACATGTCGCCAGCGGTGAAAATGAGTGCGCGAACATTGTTGAGATCTAAGTCAGTCCGCCCTGATCCAGGAGCACAAGCAGCAGCTGCAGATTTAGGTCCTTTGGGAGCAGCAATTCTGCCTCCATTCAGCCCGAGATTTTCTCGTGAGATCAACTGCAAACTCAGCAGGCTGATCAAAGCGAATATATAAATGCGAAGTTTCATGATTTCTATATTTTGAAAGTTCTAGATCAGAAATTAACAATAGCACCAATACGGATGATACGTGGTCTGGCGAAGTTGTTCGGATCGTTGATTTTAGCAGTGTAAAGGTCTGCAAAGGAAATAGGGTCTACAGTTCCAGCAATAATCTGCTGGGACGTAGCAGCTGCAAGGAATCCATCGTCATCTGGATTACCAGTTGCGCGATACACTCCAACAACGTTTCTGGCATCAAGTAGATTTTGAACCAAGCAATAAACTTGGATATCAAGTACACGACCATTTTCATCATCCTTCTTACCCACTTTCACTGCGAACGACTTATCGATACGCATATTCACACGGAATTGAAAAGGTAGACGAGAACCGTTTAACGAGCCTTTCAATTGCGGACGGTTTGCAATTCCGAATGCTCCATCTTGGGTGAAAATTGATGAGCGACTGTAAGGTGTTCCGGAGTTTGCCAAGAAAATAAAGTTAATACCAGAGTTTTCAAGGAAGTCTTTTCCAAACCAACGTGGACCATTGTATTCTTTGCCTTCACCGAAACGGAAATCAACTGTTGATTGAAGTTGGTGACGAACATCGAAACTCAATGGAATGGTTGTTCTCAAGTTTGGCTGTCCTGATTGAATAAGGTTAAGACCAGCTGAAGAACTAGAGCCAGTACCATCAGCAAACTGAAGGGTATAGTTGGCAGTTAGGCGGATGTTTCCAGTACGACGAAGATCGTAAGCCAAAGACAAACCTTTTACCGTTCCAAAGTCGATGTTACCATATGTAGTGTAATTTACAGGGTAAGCATAATTCACAGGGATTACCTGGATAAGGTTACGCAATTCACGGTAGAATGCACTGATGGTTAACGCGGAACTTGTATTTAATGCTTGTTTAAATCCAACTTCGTAATCGATTGTACGCTGTGGCTTAAGACTCGGATTGTTGATTACGTTACCAATGTTGTTGGCAATGAACAAGTAATCAAGTGGATCGAAACGAATTCCATCAGTTGGACGCTGAGTAAGCACGTCATAGTGAGCAAAGAACTGAGCAACATCTGAAATCGGGAATTGGAATGCAATACGTGGCATAACATTCCATTGAGGTCTGTAATCTTCGAATGCACCAGAACGAACAACTTGGTTACCTGGATCCAATAAAGCAGGTGTTGCTCTACCAGTTGAAGAAGATTGGGCAATAACAATTGGATCGGCAATTTCCTGACCAGTTGCATTGAACCAGCGATCTCCATTACGGTAACCAACAATATTGTCTACATCATTTAGATTAGTATTGTTGATATCACGAACATAAACAACGTAGTCGTCGCCGATATTTGATGGGCGCGCTGCATCAGCAGAGTAGTTAAACTCTCCTGCTTTGCGTGTTTCGTAAAGTGAGTAAAGATCTTTTGGAACTGGCTGGTTGGCATCGAAACGGTCAACACGAACCCCAACGTTAAAAATCAAATCGCGGAATGCAAATTTATCTTGTAGATAGAATGCATAGTAAAGCGGTGAAAACGCACCGATCTCACGAAGGAATTCTCTACCATCTTCAGATTTGTCGTTGAAGAACTGATCCAATGAACGACGACCACGGATCTTATTGCCGTATGCGTCATATCCATTGTAACTTACAAGAGATGCACCTCCACCACCATTGAATAATTCATCGGGGCTGAACATGTTCAAAGAAAATGTCCAAGGATCAAGATTATCGACATCAATCCAATCAGTTCCGTTTACTGCTAAACCAAGCTTGTTACGAAGGTTGATATCAAAAGTAGACTGAGTAGCACCGTTGTAGAATCTGCCATAGTTAATCGTGTCATTGAAAACACCTTCTGAGTTGTAAACAGGAATCGGATTGGTTAGATCCAATTGATCGATGTGGCGATTTGTTAACTGACGCATGATTGTCCACAAACGATTTGGAGCTACAAAGTAGTTACGGTCTGTACGTTGTTCAATCTCAAGTCCAAAAGCAATCTCGTGGCCTTTGAAGTCTCCCGAAGCACTACCTACAACACGAAACTGTTCGTTGTTGGCTTTCTGCCATCCATCCCAATTGAAACCAGTATTCTGATACAATGAATACACCGCATCTGGCTGATCTCCATTCAACAATCCGCCTCCTTGAATAACTTGAAACAGATTTTCATAATTGTTTTCACGCACACCATTAGCTTGACGATAGTACTGGCTAGTGTAATTAGAAGTATTTGGATTTTGATCTGTTTGGTAGTAATTGAAGAGTGTATCTCCAAAACCTACTTGAACAAATCCACCTAAAGCAGAAGTACCTACTGTATCGAAACCAAAACCATAAATTGGAGCCTTGTAAGTACGGAACTTCCCTACATAACCGTAGTTGAAGAAGTTATCTCTGTGACGATCATTAAATCGTTGCACTTCGTTGCTGGTGTAATCGGCTTGGATGGTGTAGTAGAAATTCTTGAAGTTCGAAGCCGACTTTTCTTGCTCTGTTGAATTACCTCCAAAGCGCTGAGTAAACTTAGCGTATGCGCGGTAGGTATTATCAATTCGGCGAGGGTTATTCTCAGCGTTGAACATAGAGAACGTGTAGATGAATTCATTTCTATCGAAATAATCCCAAGTACCACCAATCGTTAAACTAGAACTTTCTGAAAGTTTAAAGTCGATTTTACCTGCCAAACTCACACGGTCTGCGTTGAAGTTCTCACGACGTCTAACATTCTCTAAGTCTGACGCACGCACATACTGAGAGTTCTGCACGTTACCTTGTCCTAGTGGTGCCGGGCGAAGTGGATTTGCTCTAAGCTCGTCGAGTTTTTCTTGCTTTACACGTGTAATTCCAACAGCTGATGGATCGCGGTCTGCTTCACGGCTCAACTCTCCTGAAAGGAAGAAACCAATGTATGGCTTTTTAGAGCCGTCTGCTAGTTTTTTGGAAGCGATTGGTCCGGTAACGTTAACACCTAAAAGGTTGTAACCGAAACCATCCACTGAGCGAACAATCTCTAAACCACCGTTTAACTGTGGTGATGGCCCTCTGGTAGTGATACTGATTACACCACCAGTTGCATCTCCATACATAGCGGGAACACCACCAGTAATGATTTGGATTTGCTCGATACCTTGTTGAGGAATGTTGGTAGAACCACGCACTTTGATACCGTCAACGAAGTAAAAGGTAGCATCATCACGTGAACCACGAACGTTGATCGCGTCGCCCTCATCTGCTTGAGTAACCCCAGCAGTGGTTGCAGCAACAGACTGAACGCTTCGGGTAGGAAGTGCGTAAATTTCTTCTTTGGTAACTGTTTTACCTTGATAGTCGTCGATCAACGGAACGTCGTATTCAACAACTTCAAAGGTTTTGATTTCAACTACCGAAGATTCAAGTTTCACATCTACAGTGGTAATTTTACCAGCAGAGATTACAACTCCGGTTGTTTTAATTGGCTTGTAACCAACATAAGTAGTTTTTACCTCATAAGATCCCGGGTTGATGGGCTTAATTTGGTATTCACCATTAATGTTTGATTGTCCAGCACCGGCCTGAATTCCACCATTCTCAACAATAATGTTGGCGAACGGAATTGGTTCTCCGGTTTTGGAATCCGAAATAGTTCCTTTAAGCGTACCTGCACCTGACTGGGCAAGTGCTGATAATGTAAAGGATAGGATTCCAACAAGGGTCAGGTAAAAGTTTCTTACCATACACTGTAAGGTTAAAGGGTCCACGATTTTTTCAAGGTTGCTAAGATAGAAATTGAATGTCTTGTCAATTAAAAATTGTTAAAAAATAGATAACTACCTAACATTCAATTAATTTAAGTAGTTATCTCATCCGACTGGTGGCCAATCCCTATGCCTGAAATAAGGCTCAAAATGACCTTTAATTATTTGAATAACAGATAATTGAGGAATTCGCAATGAAAAATGACAAAAACCTGACATAAATGGCAGAAGTGGAAACTTTTTCCAAACTTCTACCGTAGCAGCAGATTTTATATCAATGATTGGCAAAAACATCATTCTTGTTATTTATTTAACAAAGATGCTTCAGCCTAGTAGGCTTTACAAAAACATAATATTGTGCTTATCGGTGAAATTAATTCAACCGACCTAGGTATTCGGCGTGTAAAACAGCCTAATTACACTAAAAATGAGCAACTTACAGAAGAACTAATTTTACTATCGCTTCCTTCGTTTACTCCGATTTAACTTATCGGATTTCTTTTTCGCAGCTTTAATTCGCTTTTTGGTTGCCTTATCTTGGATGTTTAAGTGCCTCTTTTTCAGACCTTCCTCAGCTTTTCGCTGCTTATCCATCTGCTTCTCTTTCTTCTTTCTAAGCTCCTTCTTTTGCTTCTCTTTGCTTAACGGCTTTACTTGTGCATCCATTTGAAGGGAAACAAACATCAACAGAAAAAGTAGCGACAGAATTTTCTTAAACATAATCTTGCAAAGGTATTAGAGATTTATTTTTACCGTATGGCTCGATACGATAACTTTGAACACAACGTTGCTGTAAATGATGAAGTATTTATTGTCCACTCTTTTAGGCGTATTTCTGGTTTTGCCCTCGTGCAAAAAAGATTCAATTAACGACCAACTCGGGATACCATTCGTAAATGTGTCACGCTATATATTTTTGAGCGATCCAAATTTCATTGGACTTAATGCAGTTGGGGGCTTTGCTTATTTGGACGGCGGATCGAAAGGAATTATAGTGTATCACCGGGCATTTGACGAGTATGTTGCTTTTGATCGCCACTGCACATGGAAAACTCAAGACAATTGCCAAGTAGTTAACGATACAAACACTACAGTAATCTTAAACTGTGTATGTTGCGAATCTAAATTTTCTCTTGTTGATGGCACCGTCCTCAATGGGCCTGCCTTTAATGGCCTCTTGCAGTACAATGCACAAATCAGTTCGCCAGGAACACTACATATATATAATCAATAAATTTAGGAGTCGTTTTAGTTGGGCTGGTTTGTTAAAAGTGGAACTGGCATAAAGCAAAAAATCCCCGGCTTCGTGAGAAACCGAGGATTGTATGAAAAACTAAGTAAATCTTAGTAACGGTAATATTCTGGCTTGAATGGCCCTTTAACATCTACACCGATATAATCAGCTTGTTCTTTGTCGAGCGTGTCCAATTCTGCACCTAGTTTACCCAAGTGAAGGAATGCCACTTTTTCATCCAAATGCTTAGGCAATACGTAAACTTTTCTTTCGTATGCTGATGTATTTCCCCAAAGTTCTAGCTGAGCCAAAGTTTGGTTGGTGAAAGAGTTCGACATTACGAATGATGGGTGACCAGTAGCACATCCAAGATTCACCAAGCGACCTTCAGCCAATACGATGAGGTCTTTTCCATCGATGGTGTATTTATCAACCTGTGGTTTGATCTCATCTTTTGAACTTCCGTAGTTATTGTTCAACCATGCCATATCGATTTCTGTATCGAAGTGACCGATATTACAAACTACAGCATTGTGCTTCATTGCACGGAAGTGGCGCTCAGTTACGATATCCTTGTTACCAGTAGCAGTAACGATGATGTCTGCTTGTTTCACAGCATGATCCATTTTCATTACTTGGTAACCATCCATACAAGCTTGTAGCGCACAGATTGGATCGATTTCGGTAACGATTACACGCACACCTTGAGAACTCAAAGAAAGTGCAGAACCTTTTCCAACATCACCATAACCAGCAACAACTGCCACTTTACCAGCAAGCATTAAATCGGTAGCACGACGAATCGCATCAACCAAAGATTCGCGGCAACCGTATTTGTTATCGAACTTTGACTTTGTAACAGAATCGTTGATATTGATCGCAGGAACGAGCAAAGTGCCATTCTTCATGCGCTCATACAAACGGTGAACACCTGTAGTTGTTTCTTCTGATAGACCACGGATACCTTCTGCCAATTCAGGATATTTATCGAATACCATATTGGTTAAGTCGCCACCATCATCAAGAATCATATTCAAAGGCTTACGCTCTGCTCCAAAGAACAAAGTTTGCTCAATACACCAATCGAATTCTTCTGCAGTCATACCTTTCCAAGCATAAACTGGAATTCCTGCAGCAGCAATTGCAGCCGCAGCGTGATCTTGTGTAGAGAAAATATTACAAGACGACCAAGTAACTTCTGCACCCAACTCCACCAACGTTTCGATCAACACAGCAGTTTGAATCGTCATGTGTAGACAACCTGCAACGCGCGCTCCAGCAAGAGGCTTGCTAGCACCGTATTCCTGACGTAAAGCCATCAGACCTGGCATTTCAGCCTCTGCCAATTTAATTTCTTTGCGACCCCACTCTGCTAGAGAGATGTCTTTCACTTTGAACGGGATGTAATTATCCACAGCTACGTTATTTTCCATATTAGAATTTCGTTTCGGGCGGCAAAGTTAAGCTATTACACCCTAATAATCACCAGATTTATGTTGAAATCTTTCTGAAACCCTGTGGATCTAGCATGTAGAGAATTCAAATCTTTCCCCAATCTTTGGCAAATTCAGTCAATCTGTCATTCAATTATGATGGCATGATTGCTGAAAACGAGCACATAACCATTTAAAAAGCCCATTTTAATATGTTCAATCAGGACGAATTTTTAAAATACGCTGTAAAGCACAGAGGAATTAGCTCCGCCACTTTACACAATTACACTTCTATCACTGCCGATTACATTTCACCTACGATCATTGAGGAACGACAATTAAACGTTGCTCAAATGGACGTTTTTTCGCGCTTGATGATGGATCGCATTATTTTTCTAGGTGTTGGAATCAACGATTATGTAGCCAATATCGTGCAAGCGCAATTGCTATTCTTAGAAAGTGTTGATGCAAAAAAAGACATTCAAATCTATATGAACTCTCCTGGAGGATCGGTTTATGCAGGATTGGGAATCTATGACACCATGCAGTACATCGCGCCAGATGTGGCTACAATTTGTACTGGAATGGCAGCTTCTATGGGTGCAGTATTGCTTTGCGCTGGTGCTCCAAAGAAGCGCACAGCCTTGAAACACGCCCGTGTGATGATCCACCAGCCAATGGGTGGAGCCCAAGGTCAAGCTTCAGATATTGAAATTACAGCAAGAGAAATTCAAAAGTTGAAAAAGGAACTGTATGATATCATAGCTTTGCACTCTGGTCAAACTTACGAAAAAGTGGAAGCTGATTCTGATCGCGATTACTGGATGACAGCTGGAGAAGCACGTGATTACGGTATGATCGATGAAATCTTAACCCGCACGAAATAAGGCCGGCGTTCAGCATGGAAAAAATTAAAGAGAAGTGTTCCTTCTGCGGAAGAAGTAAAAAGGAAACCGCGATTTTGATAGCAGGTTTGGATGCATTCATCTGCGATATGTGTGTAAATCAGGCACATACTATCGTTTCTGAAGAATTGGCAGAAAGAACCGGCAGCACCTTGAAACAAGAGGTGAACCTTCTCAAACCTATTGAAATTAAAAAACATCTCGACGAGTACGTGATCGGTCAGGATGATGCGAAAAAAGTGCTCTGTGTAGCAGTATACAACCACTACAAACGTCTCACCCAGAAGAATTTCAAAAAAGACGACGACACAGAAATCGAGAAATCGAACATCATACTTATTGGAGAAACCGGGACCGGCAAAACACTGCTGGCCCGGACTATCTCTCGAATCCTCAACGTACCATTCTGCATTGCCGATGCTACCGTGCTTACCGAAGCTGGTTATGTAGGCGAAGATGTGGAAAGCATTCTTGCGAGGTTGCTTCAAGCCGCCGATTACAATGTGGAAGCCGCACAACGAGGCATCGTATTTATTGATGAAGTAGACAAAATTGCACGAAAAAGCGACAATCCTTCCATCACCCGTGATGTGTCTGGTGAAGGCGTTCAGCAAGGTTTGTTGAAACTTCTCGAAGGTGCTGTTGTTAATGTTCCGCCTCAAGGAGGAAGAAAGCATCCAGAACAAAAGATGGTTTCGATCGATACACGCAACATTCTTTTTATCTGTGGTGGCGCGTTCGATGGCATCGACAAAAAGATTGCACGACGGATGCAAAGCCAAACCATTGGTTACACCTCAAGCAAGGAAAATGAATTCATCGACAAGGAAAACTTGCTTCGGTATGTGAATTCACAAGATTTGAAGAGCTTTGGATTGATTCCCGAATTGATTGGCCGCTTGCCTGTGGTTAGTCATTTGGATCCACTTGATGGAGAATCGCTCAAGCAAATTCTCACAGTGCCGAAAAATGCACTCGTGAAGCAGTACATGAAATTGTTTGCCATGGATGGCGTTGGACTTCAACTGGGCGAAGGCGTGCTTGATTTTATTGTTTCAAAAGCCATTGAATACAAGCTTGGCGCTCGCGGATTGCGTTCGATCATGGAAGGAATCCTGACCGATTTGATGTTCGAAATTCCGTCGAATGAAGACATGAAAACCTTCACCGTTTCGGAAGAATATGCCCGTGAGAAATTCGAGAAACTGAAACTCACACACTTAAAAGTAGCTTAACAGTTAGCTATTTGCCGCAATTGCAGTCTGGAGAAACCAATATTTCCGTTTGAGGAAACATGTCTTTCAGATTTTCTCTTTCGGATGTGGTGAGAATAATGGTGCGCATGTCGAGATATTTTAAATTCTCGAGTTTTTCCATGCTGGCGGGCAGTGCTGTAATTTCGTTTCCCCAGATTTGAAGAAATTCTAGGTTAATCAATTTGCCCATTTCGTGCGGCAGGGCCAAAATATTGTTCATGCCAAAATCGAGGTAACGAATTCTTCGCAGTGTGCCAATTTCTTTGCCCACAGCAGTGAATTTGTTCCGTTCAAGCACTAGAATTTCTAGGTTTTCGAGTTCACCGATGTTTGGTGGTATGCTAGAAATCTTGTTGTTTCCGAGGTCTAGCTCCTTAAGATTTTTGAATTTGAAAATTTCAGGTGGAAATGAATCGTAACCCTTACGGCGAAGCTTCAATCTAACAACGGAATCAGGTTCGGTTAATGCTTTCTCGAGGCTGGTGTAAACCTTCCCTTCCACATGGTATTCGGGCTGCGCCATTATCCCCGGAGGGCAAAACAACAGCACGAAAAAGGTTACTAGGAAGGTGTATTTCATAGATTGCTGAGCAGTTTGACTACCAATTTTTGATCTTCTTGAAGTTGATTAACAAGTTCATCTTTGCTCGAAAATCGCTTTTCGTCTCTGATGCGTGCCACAAATTGAACCTGCAAGGTTTCTCCATAAATGTCGGAAGAAAAATCGAGGATGTGCACTTCACAAGTAAGTTCATTGTCGTTGGTGAGTGTTGGGCGATAACCGATGTTCAACATGCCATGCATTGTACGACCTTGAACCTGAACAGTTACAGCGTAAACGCCTGATGCAGGAATTAATTTCAGAGCATGTGAAATTCTTAAATTGGCCGTAGGAAAACCCAATTGCCGCCCCATTTGATTACCCTGAATAACCTCGCCTGTGAGGGCATACTGGTATCCTAAATAATTGTTAGCGGTTTTGATTTCGCCCAAAGAGAGTGCTTTTCGAATGGCAGTTGAACTTACTGCTACTTGATCAATATCGTGAGCTGGAATTTCTTCCACAGAAAAACCATGAATCAACCCTTGCTTGCGGAGACTTTCGAAGGAACCTTCGCGGTTTTTGCCGAAGTGATGGTCGTAGCCAACCACCAACTTTTTGGTTCCAACCGCATCTACAAGTATATTTCGAATGAAATCCTCTGAACTGAGTTCTGAAAACGATTTGTCGAACTTTAACACTAACAAATGATCAATTCCCAAAGCCTCTAATCTTGACGCTTTGTCGTTGATTGATTGCAGTAATTTTAAGCTTTGATCGTTAGGATAAAGTACCTGGCGGGGATGTGGATCGAAGGTGATAACGACCGATTCACCATTCATTTGTTTCGCTGATTCGATGAGCCGATCGATGATGGTTTTGTGCCCTAAATGCACGCCATCGAAAGTTCCGGTGGTAACAACTGGCTGCTTTGGCCGTGGAAACGAAAGGCTTTGGTGATGAATTTTCACGTCGCAAACCTATGAAATTATCGAATCAATGGGGTGGATGGGAGAAAGGCGTTTGAAACTCAAGTATTATTTGTTTTTATACTAATCATCGAAGGCTACAAAAAGTTTAGTAACCAGAGCGAGATTCAAGGAGAGGAAAAAACAAGGCTATTTTCAAATTTGACTAAAAAATTTAATTCAATACATCTGCATTTTTCTTTACGCGATTTTCTTCTTTCTAAACCGCTTCTGTGCTCCCCAAATCCAAATAATTAGCGCCAATAAAACCGATGCCTTCCCAATTAAATCACCGGTGATGGTAAACAAAGTCTTTCCGGAGTTGAGATGTACATTGCCTCTAATTGCACCTTCTTGCCAATAAGGTTGAGCTTGCAGAATTTCTCCACGTTGGTTCACAAAGCAACTGATTCCTGTGTTGGCAGATCTGGCAATATCGCGGCGGTTTTCGATTGCTCGAAGTGATGCATACATCAAGTGTTGCTTGTGTCCGGGCGTATTTCCCCACCAGCCATCGTTGGTGATGATGGCAATAAAATCGGCTCCGTTTCGCACGTAGGATGTCATGAAATCTCCAAAAACCGATTCATAACATATTGCTGGAGCGAGGTTCGATAGTCCGTCTTTCGCCTTGAAAACAGTTCTTTCGTCTTGTTTTCCGAGGGTTCCAGAACTTCCACCAAGATCTATTGCAAAATCTTCAATGTACTTGAAAAGCCAAGGAAATGGCATTTGTTCAACACCTGGAACCAATTTCGATTTGTGATAAATCTCCATCGGACTTTGGAAGTGCAAGGCTGTGTTGTAAACATCATATCTAATTTCCCCGTCGGGGGATGTTCGAGCAGTTGAAGACACCTTATCACCAGGGTTATAAACTTTGTGCGTTTCGGCTCCAATGAGCACATTCATTTTCGGGTACTTCGATTGAAATTCTCGAATCTTTTGGATGCGCTGACTTTCCTCAAGCTGACTTTCATCAATTGATCGAGCAAGTGCTGTTTCAGGACCGATCAACCAAGCCGTAGAAGCATCCGAAACAGAGGCTCCTAATCTCAGGATTTGGTCTAATTGCGTTCCTAAGGTGGATTGATTGAACTTCATATTGTACGGATCCACATTGGGCTGAACAACTGCCACTTGGATGGTTTTTCCTTTCGCTTCCCAAGTAAAATACATCGTTAACGAAACCAATGCAGGGATCATCAATACCAAGGCAATTGAGCGGATGCTTTGCTTAATGGCTTGATTTTGCGTCCACTGGCGATAAAGCTGTAGCAGTAAAATGTTGATGGTTAAAACCCACAATGAACCTCCGCCCGTTCCTGTAAACTCGTACCATTGAATCAGTTGGATATCTCCAGCAAAAACATTCCCTAAAGTGAGCCATGGCCAACTTAAATCCCAGTCGTGGTGAAGGTATTCTGCACCAAGCCAAAAAGGGAGCAACAGCCAAATGGAACGATTCACTTGGAAGCGTTTGCGCATGTTAAAAACCAAGGTGAATACACCTGCCATCAGCGCAGAATTGGCTAAAAAGGCCATCAAGGCACCTTCGAATGAAGCGTTCACAACCCACCAAGTGGCGCCAACATTCCAAATCAAAAACGACAGATAAGCATAACCATAAACTTTCAGTGAAGTGTAGCTTTTCCTACTAATCAGAAAGGTTTCAGCGATGAGTAACAGCGGAATCCAAGCAAAGAAGATTAGGTAAGAAAATCCAATCGCTGGCCAAGAATAAGCCAGCAGCGCGCCCGATAAGATCGATAGGCCAAGTAAGCGGATGGGTTTCATTGGGCTAAAGGTAAAAAGTCGACTTCAATCCATTGCTATCATAAAAAATCCCGAATCAGAATTGCTTCTAACCCGGGATGTAGCATTAAATTGTTTTTGAATTATTTCGTCACGTTCAATAACTTGGTTAATACGCGTAAGCCTTGTTCATTTTCTAAAACCAAGAAATAAGCTCCTGCTGCAACAGCAGAAAGATCAAGTTGACTTTGTGTGCCCGACAGGTTTTGTTCAAGAATCAAACTGCCTGTAGCGCTGATCAATTTGAGTTTTTGTGCATTGCTATTATTCCATTTGATTTGAACAGAACTGTTAGCAGGATTAGGGAACATCAATAAATTGCTTGATACAGTTGCTGAAACAGAAGTCACAATGTCGCCTAAAACGAACATCACGTTTGCATCAGGTGTTTCTGGTGATATGGTGAATTCAACTGGGATAGAAACAATGCCAGCCACATCTGCAAAAAGCAAGTAAGTTCCATAATCCAAATTACTGATGTTGAAGTTCCCTTCAGTGTCGGTGATCGCCCAACGTTGAGCGTTTCCTGTCAAATCAGTCACTAATACATGCACATTTGCAGCTGGTCCGCTTGCGGATGAATACAACTCAGGGTTCATTAATCTTCCCGGACCTTCATCAACATTGCCGCCAACAGTTCCTGGACCGCCGTTATTCTCTGCAGCCAATAGGGCAATGTTGTAACCGTCTCCGTTGGATGAAACTTCAACCAAAGTGGCATTTTCCCAATACAGCACATTCCCGTAGTAGGTTGGTGCATATTGTCCGAAGTAGTTCGAGAATTGGGTAAGATTTGCTTTAATGTAATACGATCCTGTTGGTACGTTTAGGAAAGTGTAACGGCCCAATGAATCCACTTCAGTTTGAGCATAAAGTTCAGCTACTCCAGTAGTAACATCAACTGTATAGAGTTTCACTTTAGCATCATCTGCTGTCATGCCATTGAATACAATTGATCCAGCTACCAAGTAACCTTCAGATGCAACACCAGGCACATACACTTGCTCGCAGATTGTATCGCTGCACAAGTCGTTTTGCATGATCAAGCAAACTGTATAGTAGCCAGCTTGATCATATGTGTGTTCTACGTTGTTGGTGTTAGCAAAAGAACCATCTCCAAGCGTCCAAGAATATGTTGTGGTTCCAGAAGCACTTGTAGCGCTTGTGTTGAAATACAACATGCGTAAAGGGTTCGCTTGAGAAACGTTTGCATTGAAAGAGGCTTCGCATCCAGCAGGTTCTCCTTCGATTACAATGGACGTACAGTATGTGTCTTCACAACCAATGGGATCCATAGTACCTGAAACTACATGCAAGCAAACTTCGTAGGTTCCTGGCGCGAAAAGGTGTTCAGGACTTTCGTTATCGGAAAAATTTACCCCATTGATGCTCCAAACTGAACTCAATGCCGCACCAAAACTTTCGTTCTCGAAAATGATAATTTGATTATTGTTCTCCGCAATTGTGTAGCTAAAGAAAGCTTCGCAGTTGTTCGAAGTGGTTTCGCAAGCAATAAAATTAACCACAGCTTGATCGATTGTGCCTTGGTTGTTACTAACTGTGTCGGATATCATGGCGCCGTTACAACCTGGTGTAGAAACAATCACCAATCGGTTTGGACCAGTTACACTCATACCAACCAAAGAAATTTCATAGAAACCATTGATACCTGTAGTGGCGGTCCAAGTTTCTGTGCCTGAATTTCCAGTATAACTGAAATTTACTGTTTGTCCACCTACAGCAGTGCTCACTCCGTTTGTGATGGAAGTAATTTGACCAGTAATCAATAGGTCATTAGACGCGATGACTTGTAAGGCAGTCAATAGCGCCACGAAGAAAGAGAGTAAAAGTTTTTTCATGGTTTGATTTGGTGCAACAAATATGAATAAAATCCCTAAAGCTGCCAATAAATAGTTTGGGAAGAGCCGAACATCGAGGAGTTAAAAAAATAATCCGGAGCCAGCCTGTTGACGGAGCCGACCCCGGATTGATCCCCAATTATACCAACCAAAATTCAGATTCCTAGGTGAAGAGAGTAAGCCCGGAATCTGGTGGCGCTTGTTGGTTAAGCGCCCTAATTAATGAGCAATACTGAACCTTTTCACACCAATTCGGTTGCCCGCCGCATCGGTGATGTTTACTAAATATGATCCGTTTGCTAGACCTGAAACAGGCAGTTGAAGGGTTTGTAAACCGGCACTTACATTTTCTTTTTGACTCACAATTGTTTGACCTGCGAGGTTGATGATATCCAATTGGATTTCACCTGCACTAAGTTTATTCAATCGGATGCTTCCTAAATCTTTTGCAGGATTAGGGAATACTTCGGAGATGAATTCAGATTCGATTGGGTTAGCAACACTTGTTACACCATCACCAAGCACGAGCATAATGTCGAAGTTTTCGAAGCCAGGAGCAATGGTGAATTCAACTGGAACACAAGGAATTCCTGCTACATCCGCCATGAGGCGATAGGTTCCGTAATCAAGGTTCCCAATTGAGAAGCCACCCTCAGCATTTGATTTGGTCCAACGCTGAGGATTGCCGAATAAGTCGGTAACCAATACGTTCGCGCCAGATACTGGACCTTCAGCCAAACCTGATGCTTCTGGAGACATCAAACGAATTGGACCTTCGTCCACCATTCCGCCAATTCCACCTGGGCCACCATTGTTTCCAGCGTAAATCAAAGCGATTGTGTAACCGTAAGGGCTAACAGCTGCTGCGTTTAGGTAAATCGGCTCAGCAAGTTCCCAGTAGTATTGTGATCCGAAGTAAGTTGGAACGTAATTGTTGTAGTACACCGAACCATCACCAAGTTCTGCACGGATGTAGTAAATTCCTTCAGGAACATTGGCAAAGTAGTAAGATCCACTGGTGATTGGAGTTTCCATCAAGGTTTGCATGGTGCCTGATGTTGAATCAGCAGCCACTAGATATGCAACACCTACATCTGCCAGATTTGCTCCTGCGAACACTGTTCCCCAGATGTTTGTGTATCCAAGTCCATTGCCACCATTGTAAACACTTGTGCAGTAAGTATCGAAGCAACCATTTGGTCCATAAACGGTAAGGCAAACATCCTGATAGCCTTCGTTTGAGAACGTGTAACTTGGGAAGATCTCATTGAAGATCTGTCCACCAATTAGCCACTCATACGTGTATGAAGAATCTGCTACATAAGGAGCAAAGGTGTAGTAGCCAGGTTGTGCAGCTTCATTTGAATAAGTGAAGAATGCAGAACAGCCGAGTGAGTCAATTCCTGTAAGGTAGAATGTAGTACAAAGTGAATCAACACAAGACCCATCAATTCTTTCTACTGAATGACAAGCGGTGTAATACCCAGTATTGGAGAAAATCATTACAGGATTTGCTTCGTAAGAAACTTGTCCATCGGAGAACGTCCAAATGTGGTTATAGTCTTGACTGAAGCCAGTTTGATTCGATACAAACTGCATAACGAAAGGTGCAGTATTGCTTAAGGTGTAGTTGTAGAAAGATGCGCTACATTCTGAATTCACGCTACTAATCCAAATGTAATTTGAATACGTGTGAGAACATGTTCCTTGGTTGATAGTTAAGCTCACAGTGTACCAACCATCAGTTTGATAGGTATGGATTGGATTAATTTCCGTTGAAACAGTATTGTCGCCAAAATCCCAGCTAAAGGTCACAGTGTTTGGATCTCCACCGCTAAAGCTCCAGTTTTGGAATTCAACTGTTCTTGGTGTGCTTGTGAAGAGATAATTGTAGTAAGCCTCACAGTAAACATTGGCAGAATCTCCATTAATGGTGATGGTTTGGCAGCTATAATTCTGGCAGCCGAATCCATCCCAAACGTATAAACAAACGTCGTGTGTTCCAGCTGGAAGAAAAACAACTGGATCGATTTGATCAACCAAAGTATTGCTAATGTACCACTGGTAATTCAAGAGTCCTTGATTTAGTGTAGTGGGAACTAGGCTAACAATGTTTCCATCTGTGTAATAATTGAAGGTTGCATCGCATCCATTGCCGGTGGTATCGCCAGAGTGATAATATGTTTCACAAAGTTGAGTTTGGCATCCATTCGCAAATGAGATTGTTGCACAAACTTCAACGAAATAGTATGCGCTGTTTGGAGGAAGTGAGATCCCAGGAGCAAATGCATTTGAAACGATGAAAAGCGGGTTGCCATTTACTGCGTATGCGTTAGCAGTCCATGAATATTGAATCATCGTATCGGCTGAAGTTGCCTGGTAAGAAAGTGAACCGTCGGGTTCGATGAATTGGTTAATTTGGAAACTACAGTTATTCACTGAAGTGTCGGGCAGGTACAATGTTTCGCAAAAAGTGTTCGAACAGTTTGTGAGGCCGTTAAATACTGTATGACAAACCGTAATTGAACCACCATTTGGAATTGAAGTAAAGAGATTGGCTGCATTGCTTGAGAATCCATTGGAGAGTTCCCAATAATGTTCAACGCCTGGTTCAAGACCATTGTAAACTGTGTTAAATTGAACAGCATAACCTAGTCCAGGGATAAATGGATCCACATTATAAGTAAACCCTGCATTACAGCTGTCTTGTGGAGTGCCGAATGTATTCACGGTATCGCATGAAGTCGATCCACAGCCGTATAGACTCATGAATTCTAAGCAAACCAAATAGCTTTCATTGGGTTGGCCTTGAAGAAGCAAAGTGTTTCCATTTCCAGAAACAGAAGTTCCATTTACGATCCAATTGAAATTACTTGTGGCAAGATTGGGAGATGATGCCGTAAATGAAATTTGATTTCCTGGTAAGACTTCAGTATTGAAATTTGAAGTGCAGTAGTAAAAAATATCACAAAAGTTTGCAACACATCCATCTGTGTAGGTTAGCGATAAACATGTTAATAAATACGCTGGAGGGTTAGATGGATTGGTGTTATACGAAATAGTTGGTTGTGTAGATGTTTGCAAAGAACCAATTGAATTGCCATTTTGGTCGATTGCGTCGATAGTCCAACTGTAAGATGCAATTATCCCCGGAGCATCTAGAGTTGAAAATTCAAACTGAGCACTCTCACTTACAAATGAATAGATCGGAGCAGAACAGTTTTGGTTTGTCCCGCAGTTGATGTTGAAGTCTACAAAAGCCGAATCCAAAGTCCCCTGATTGTTGGATACAGTATCTGCATAAGGTATCGATAAATCACACGAAAGCGTGTAAACGATAAATTCCAAATTTGGGCCTGTTTGACTGCCATTTGGAACAACAATGTTGAAGAATCCGTTCACATCGGTGTAGGATTCGGCAAACGTTAAACCGTTATCCTGTGAATAAAATACTGGCCAGTTGGGCACTGCCGTTGGATTGTTTGAGTTGGTGTTAACGTACCCAGCAATCATCAGATCGTTGGGGCTAACTTGCGCTTGCGCTCCCACTGCGCAAAGAAGCAAACTGAGAAAGAAAATAAGTCGTTTCATTGTTCTTGAGTTTTTTGACAGTACAAAAATGCAATGCGCTAATTGATCTACAAGGATAGAAATACTCACTTCTTACTCGCTCAAGGCAAATTAATAAGCTCTGATGGCTTGTAAATGTTGGGTTAATTCGATTTTATTCCTACACTTCCGGTGTTGGTTTGTTGCCCCAAAAATGGTTTTGTAGCCTCGTAGCCTCCGACTTAAGTCCGAGGTTGCGGATTGCCGATTGCAACTGACGTTATGCGATTTTCACCTTTTCACAATAATGTAAGCGCCTTACCTTGCGGCCATGAATTTCCTTTTTCGGGCGCAGGCTTTCATCCGTTTCTTGTTCAAATCTAAAGGGCTGCATCGCGTGCATTCGCCTTTTGTATTTAGGATGTATGAAGACTTGATCAGATCAAATGATCGTTTTTATGCATTTGAAGAACTGGAAGAAATTCGTGCTCAATTGCTTTCCGATCAACGGATCATTGAACGTGTTGGCATCGGTGCACAGAAGAAGTCCGTTCCGCTTCCCTTGGGAGAAATTGCCAGAAGAACTTTAGCTACCAAAAACTGGTGCGAGATTTATTTCAAGCTTGTGGCTCATTTCAAACTTGAAACCATCCTTGAAATCGGCACTGGCGTGGGATTGTGCACTTTGTATCTAGCCGAAGCCCATCCAGGTGCACGTGTTGTTACACTGGAAGGAGATCCGGCGATAGCCGCTGTTGCACGGGAAAATTTTGAAAAACGGAAGCATCAAAACATCGAACTAGTTGAAGGCCTTTTCGATGAAACTTTGCCAGATGTTTTGAAGAAAAATCCATCACCTCAATTTATCATCGTTGATGGAAACCATACCTATGAAGCCACCATGCGCTATTTCGAATGGTTGTTGCCGCATGTGAATGATGATACGTTTTTGATATTCGATGACATTCATTGGAGTGCCGACATGGAACGCGCTTGGAAAGAGATCAAACAACATCCTGATGTTCGTCAAACCATTGATTTCTTTCGCGTTGGGATGGTCTTTTTCCGCAAAGGACAAGTGAAGCAGCATTTTATTCTACGATCGAGCTTCACAGGCATTTGACAACATTTGTTTTTAGCGTACGTTTGATTCGTTATGGCTGAAGCTCAAATAGTGATCGACATCCGCAAATTGGTGCGGAATTTTAAATTAGGATCTGAAACCATTCAGGTACTAAAATCAATCGATCTAACCATTAAACGTGGTGAATATGTGGCCTTGATGGGCCCTTCGGGAAGTGGAAAGTCGACCTTGATGAACATCCTTGGTTGTCTCGACACCCCAACCAGCGGCGAATATTATCTCAACAACCTTGAAGTGGCTCGTTTGTCGGACAATGAACTTGCTGATATCCGCAACAAGGAAATCGGATTTATCTTTCAAACGTTCAATTTGCTTCCACGTTCAACGGCACTCGACAATGTGATTCTTCCCTTGATTTATGCAGGGAAGAAATCGCAGGAACGTGAAGAAATGGCTAAAAAGTCGCTTGGACAAGTTGGCTTGGCAGATCGGATGACGCACAAACCAAACGAACTTTCTGGAGGTCAGCGTCAGCGTGTTGCCATTGCCCGTGCCTTGGTGAACAATCCATCTATCTTGTTAGCTGATGAGCCCACTGGAAATCTCGACACGAAAACTTCCATCGAGATTATGGGGCTTTTACACGACATTCATTCGAAGGGAAACACGATCATCATTGTAACGCACGAGGAAGATATTGCTCAACATGCGCATCGAATTATCCGCTTGCGGGATGGTATCATCGAATCGGATGAACTAAATGCCAACATCCGTGTTTACCACAAAGCCGAAACGGCCGAATAAACAGCTACATGAAAATTTACACCAAGACTGGTGACGAAGGACAAACCTCCCTGTTGGGCGGATCGCGCGTTCCGAAACACCATTTAAGAATAGAAACTTACGGCACTGTGGATGAGTTGAATTCCTTCCTCGGTTTGCTGCGCGATCAATTGAAAGATGAAGATCAAGTAAAACAGATTATCAGAATTCAGGAGCAACTTTTTACAATCGGTTCTCACTTGGCCACCGAGCCGGGGAAGAATAACATCAAATTGCCGGAAGTGCATCCCGAGGAAGTTGATTACTTAGAAGAATCCATCGATCAGATGAATGAAGTGCTTCCGGAGATGCGAAATTTCGTGCTTCCTGGAGGGCATCCAGCAGTGTCGACATGCCACGTGGTGCGATGTGTTTGCCGCCGTGCAGAGCGCCTCACCGTTCACCTCTCAGAAGAGGCAGAAGTTAACCCTTTGATCCTGAAATATCTCAACCGACTGTCGGATTTCCTCTTTGTGCTGTCTCGAAAAATTACTTTAGACGTAGGTGCAACCGAAATCCCCTGGAAACCAAGCAGGTAAAATAATCGTTAAGTGGTAAAAGCTATGGATGCTTTTCTATTTTTGCGGAAAAATGAATGGGTACTCAACAAAGAGTCAAGATTCATCGTTAACAAATAAAATTAAAAACTAAGGCTATGTACTGGACACTGGAACTTGCCTCGTATCTCGAAGATGCACCTTGGCCAGCAACCAAGGACGAACTGATCGACTTTGCCATTCGCTCCGGCGCGCCGTTGGAAGTGATTGAAAATCTTCAAGAAATTGAAGATGAAGGTGAAGTGTATGAAAGCATCGACGAAATCTGGCCCGACTACCCAACCAAAGAAGACTTTTTCTTCAACGAAGACGAATACTGATCAATTTTTCGGTTTAACTTTTCCAACGCAGTCTCACAAGGGCTGCGTTTTTTGTTTTCACTATCATAAGCCCTTTAAAATTGAATTCCCAAACATTGTCCATGCTCCGGATTTGGTCTGTTATATTGGCTTTCTTCCTTTCAATATTTACAAGTTTTGTAAGTGCACAAAATCCTAAGCTTCCGGCGAATGTTGAATGGAGCAAAAAATGGTTCCCAAACAACAATGCCCGAATAAAAGGAGCCGTAATGGTTGATGAAAAAGGAACGCTCCTCATTGTTGGACAACATTTTACCGAAAGAGATTCCATCAACGCGGCTTCCTCTTTGGCAAAGATTTCCCCTTCGGGCGAAATGATTGTGGTAAAGCACATAGGCCGCACAGGTCGCTACAAGGGCGACTTTAAGCAGAAAAACGAATCCTATTATTTGTATGAAGATCGGTTGGTGCAAATCTTTAAAACCCTCGACAATCGGATTTTTGCATTTGGGTACAAAACTTTCCCGATTTACAAAAGGAAACTATGGATTGTTGAGTTGAACGAGAATCTGGATATTCTTCAGGATACCACTTACATGGATCTACCGGTGAGCGATATAGGAAAAATGGCGGCCTTCGATTCGCCCAATGGTTGGTATCTGATTTCCCGACAGTACTACGAAGAAAGAGAATTGTCGCGCTACAGAACTGCCATTTTTGAATTCAACAGCAAACTAGAATGCATCGACAGTACTTCGAAGGTAGTTGCAGATGTTAATGGAAGCAAATTGTGCATGATGTGGATGAACAGTGTTATAGTTCTGGGTGAAGATTTGGTTTTTACTGGGCAATCTGCATTTACGCACGATACCTTGGATGAAGACTACGCGAAAAAAGCAGGTTATCTCATGAAGTTCAACATGAAAACCAAAGAAACGTCTGTTCTATTCTCCGCCGAACCCAATGCAGAAGCAAGATTTACAGCATCAAACGGTTCTGAGTTTTGTATTCTTTACACACGGTTCAACCCAGCAAGCGAAACCAAAAAAAATCCAATGCATTTAGTGGTCTGTTATGATTCTACTTTCAAGGAACTCTGGCGCGACGCTCGGCAACTTTCAAAATTCGACTGGCCAGACTATTTGGTGTTGAAGAATGGAAATTGGCATGCATTCGGAGTTACATACAAATCATCGTGTTCGGCATTTTATGAAATCGTTTACGATGCAAAAGGCGAATTGCAGGAGCAAATCATCTCTTATTGTGGTGTCGAACGCGAAGCCGTAATGGAAATCGATGGTCCTGAAAACTCAAAATACAAATTGTATATCGACAATGCTTGGAGAATAGATAAACTCAAAAATTGAGGCATCATTAAAGCAATCTTGCTTATTGTAATTTGATTCTTCCTTTTTTGCAACTAACGTTGGATAGTGCACTGTGCTGAAAATCATCTAAATAGCCAGTTCTGATATTCCGTTGCAAGCTTGTTTTGCTAGGGCATTATCACCAGGGGAAGCATTTTTGCCAAACAAAATTCTTCAACCTATGGAAACATCCACCACACATTACCTCTTCATTCTCGACAAGAGTGGAAGCATGGCCAATTGCTGGAGCGAAACGCTTGATGCATTGAGTCACCAATACAATTTAATTGAACAACACTGTTTAAAACACCCCGAACAACCTGTGAGAGCTTCCTTGGTGTATTTCAATGTGCGGTCGCAACGGGCATTTTGGGATATCGATGGAACGGTGCTTACGCAGCAACCTTTTCGCTTTGGGCATCCAGCTGGTGGAACCGCATTGATGGACGCGATCGGAATCAGCATTCACCAGCTGCAAATGCGCATGAAGCCTCAAGATGATGCCATTGTGATTATGCTCACTGATGGAGAAGAGAATTCTTCGAATGTGTATTCCTTCCGCCAGATTTCAGAATTTATGGAACAACTTACTGCCACCGGCAAATGGACTTTCACTTTGCTTGGCGCCGATGTAGATGCATTTGAAGCCATCGGATCGAAACTGAAAATGCGTCGTGAGCAAGTTTTTATGTTTAAGAAATCCCAAACAAAAGAAGCCTTCGATGAAGTGAATGTGAAAATGACCAATTTCTTCGAGAAAAAAAGTAAAGGCGAGTCCACGAAAGACGCGTTTTTATTCGGAGATTTATTCTGAATTTAAAAGATGAATATTCAAGTTCACATATTTCGAAGTGCTGATGTTCCTAAGGACAATCTTCAGCGCGTTGTCGATTATCTTTCAAGTTATCCGGGAATCATGCAATTTGTTGCGCATGATTTCTCGGTGCAACTTGGCAGAAATGAGGAACTGCAAGTCATGTCGGATGCCATGTCTCAAAAGATTGACAGAAGCACAAAGTCGGTGTTTTTTCAGCCAATCAATGAGAAGAATTGGGCGTCAAAAGAAGGTCAATCATTTCCTGATTTCTTTGAAGCTTGTGATGCATTTCGAAACCAAGAAAACATTCCCGCTGATGAACATATTTTCCTGCTCACTTCGAAGCGCAACAACCTCAATTGGTTTGCAGCACCTGATGTGAAGACCAATAAACGGAATTACTTCATCCAAATGGATGAGTGGGAATATTACACGCAATCGGATAAATTGTATCCTGTGGCTTACCAATTGGCAACATTGGTTTTGAAAAGCTACATGTTTAGGAATTTCGCGGAATACGAACAAGCGCGACACATGCGACCTATTGGATGCATGTTGGATTTTTGTCAGCGGAAAAAAGATGTGAGCATCAAAATGCGCACTGCAGATATTTGTCCAGCTTGTCAGGAATTAATTTTAGAACGTGAAGTACCGAATTTACTCACAGTGCAAACCTTGCGTATCATGGATGGCATTCGATCGGCCATTTTATTCAAGGAACGATTTGGAATTACACAGCAATCGCCAGGCATTTGGATTTCTAAAAACGGATTAGATATTGGCGTGAATGATATTGGAGATTTTAGCTTCGGATTAAATCCACTTGAAAATACCTTGTATCGTTTCTTTCTGAACCATCCAGAAGGCATTCAATTGAGCTATCTGCAAGATTATCGTGATGAAATTTATTCATTGTATATGGATTTTCGACACACCGTTTCGGAGGATACGATTCAATCAAGAATTCAGGAATTAATTAATCCGAATTCAAATTCTGCAAGCGAGAAAATTTCTAGAATTAAAAAG
>CANHIS010000025.1 GCA_947460255.1 Bacteroidota bacterium | reverse complement strand
GCAAGATCCAATTGGGATCTGAGGCTCAATCTAGCATCTGGATACCGTGCACCGCAAGCGTTCGACGAAGATCTTCACATTGATGTAGTGGGTGGAAATCCAAGGTTCATCCGGCTTGCCGAAAACCTGTTGCCCGAACGTTCGCTGAGTGGAAGTTTCACCTCCGATTTTAAACTAAAAAAACCAAATGGACAGTGGGAATTCATTCAGGAATTGTTTGTAACACAGTTAAATCAACCATTCATTTTGGCCGACTTACAAGCGACCAGCAGTGGTGTTTTGGTGGCCGAAAAACGAAATGGCAGTGGAGCACAAGTAGCTGGTTTAAATCTTGAATTTCGTTTCGTTGGCCGGAAAAAGAACACGCTAGAATTTGGAGCAACTTACCAAAAAGCGGTATATGAAGCCAATGAATTACTTTGGGAAGATGCTGAAAAACAGGTATTTACCGATGTAATTTTGAGAACCCCAAACTTGTACGGTTTTTTGAGTGGAAGTGTAAAAATGAGCAAGCGATCCTCAATGAGTTATTCGGCCGTTTTCACAGGATCAATGCTGGTTCCGCACGTTGTGGATGGCGAAACTGGAGAGCAGCAATTGAAACAAACTCCCGAGTTTCTAGACCTTGGCGCAAAGTACACTTATCGATGGTTGCAAAAAAAGCGCTTCTACATCGAATCTGATGTTGGTGTACAAAACCTGCTGAACAGCTACCAGCGCGACTTCGACAATGGCATTTCGCGCGATGCGGCATTCGTTTATGGTCCAATGCGTCCAGCTACATTAATTTTTTCCCTAAAAATGGGAAGTCGTCAACCTTGAGCAATGCTTTCTTAGCTTTGACATATGATTTCACCCTTACAAGCTTCTAGCTGGATGGTGCTCCGATTCAAGTTCCTGAAATGGAGATTGAGGCACATCAGCAACCGAAACTTTTTGATGGGGTTAAGTATTGTGGTGGGTTTGATTTGCGGATTTGCTGCCGTTTTGCTAAAAAATGCAGTGCACACAATTCAAGATTATCTTCAATATTCGGTAACATTTAAGTACCATGAAGTAATCTATTTTGTACTTCCTCTAATGGGAATTCTTTTAACAGCACTGATAATCAGGCGTTTTCTAAAAGAAAAACTTGGACGTGGATTGGCGCCCATTATCGAAAACATCACACGAAAAGGCTCACGGATAGAACAACACAAAACGTGGTCTCATTTGGCAACAAGTGCCGTAACAGCTGGATTTGGTGGATCGGCAGGATTGGAAGCCCCGATTGTTGTAACAGGCTCAGCCATCGGGTCGAACATTGGATTATTGGCGCACTTAAATTACCGCGAAAGAACATTGCTTTTGGGATGTGGCGCAGCAGCAGGTATTTCGGCCGTGTTTAACTGTCCGATTGCTGGAGTAATTTTCGCGTTCGAAGTATTGCTGGAAGGCTTCACAGTACCCGCCTTCATTCCACTTTTACTTTCTTCGGCAACGGCCGCTGTGGTTTCACGTTTTTTCTATTCCGATCGCCTTTTCTATCTTATCACCGATGATTGGGCGGTGAGCCAGCTGCCATTTTACACATTGCTTGGCTTTTTGTGCGGATTCGTTTCGGTTTATATGACCCGAACAACCTTGAAAATTGAATCGAGATTAGGAAGTTGGAAAAGCTTGTACGGCAAGGCAATCGTTGGCGGATTGAGCTTAGGAGCCTTAATTTTTTTGCTTCCACCCTTGTACGGAGAAGGCTATACGGCCATTCAAAATCTGCTTAATGGAGATTATTCGTTTTTGATAAAAGACAGTTTATTAGAAAACTGGCCGCTTGAATGGACTCTTCTTGCGGGATTTGCAGCAGTAATTGTAATTTTCAAAGTGGTTGCAGCATCACTAACCATTGCTTCAGGCGGTAACGGTGGCATCTTCGCCCCTAGCCTATTTACTGGATCAATGTTAGGTTTTAGTTTTTCGTATTCAATTAATCAAACAGGCTTCATTCTGCTACCTGTATCCTCGTTTGTGGCTACAGCAATGGCAGGAATTCTAAGTGGCGTGGTGCACGCGCCCTTAACAGGGATATTTTTGATTGCCGAAATTACTGGAGGTTACAATTTATTTGTGCCTTTGATGATTGTTTCGGCAAGCTCCTTTTTCTTGTCGAGACTCATGGAACCTTATTCTGTGTACACCAATCGTTTAGCGAAAAAGGGTGTGATTGGTGACCAGAAAAAAGACATCACCGTTTTGCGGGCCATGCGATTGAAATCGTTTGTGAGGAAATCAAGCCATACATTAAAACCTGATACCAGTTTAGGTGATTTGGTGGTCTTGTTGCAAAAAAGCCAAGATGATTATTATCCTGTATTGAATAGCAAGCAGCAGTTTGTTGGGATGGTACAGTTAGACAAAAACAGAGAATTGCTATTCAATACGGAACTTTATCATGAAACCTCCGTAAGGGATTTCATGTTTGAACCGCCTCACAAGGTTGCCTTGAATGATAACATTGAAAGTGTGTTTAAGAAATTGGAAGACAGTGAAATGGAATGTTTGCCTGTGATGGATCAAGATGCATTCTGGGGGTTTATCTTCAAATCCGATTTATTGGCAGGATATCGTCATAAATTGATCCGACAATCGAGAGAACTGAGTTGAATATTTTACATTTGTGCAAAAGCCCGTCCCATGAGTTTTGAGTTGCCTGAAGGAAAATTATACGATCTCACCATGATTAAAGAGATCGCACATGGAAACAACGATTTCGTTAAGAAAATGATGCAGTTGTTTCTTGATACCATTCCACCTGCATTGAGTGAAATGAATCAGCACATTGTAGATTCAAATTGGCCGTCTTTAGGCGCTGTAGCCCATAAGATCAAGCCATCAATCGATACGATGGGAATCGATTTGCTTCGTGAAGACATCAGAACGTTAGAAAAAAACGGAAAAGATTCAATCAATCTCGAAGAAATCCCTGCTTTAATGAGCAAACTGGAATTGGTGATCGGACGAATCTTCGAACAGATTCGCGAGGAAATAGCATCGATGTAAGGTTATTTTACGCTGATCAATTCAACATTAAAAATCAATCGTGCCATTGGCGGAATTAATGGAGGTCTGCCGGATTCTCCATAGGCCAATTCATATGGGATAGAAAGTAGCGCCATGCCGCCTGCGTTTAAATTTGCAATTCCTTCGTCCCATCCAGAAATCACCATACCTGCGCCCAGTCGAAAGGATATCGGTTGCCCTTTCAGCACAGAAGAATCGAAGATGTCGCCATTTTCAAGGAAACCAGTGTAGTGCACTTCAACAGTTTTTCCCTTTTCTGCTTTTGCACCTTCGCCTTGCTTGAGCACACAATACTGAAGGCCGCTCGGTGATGTGAGGATTTTTTTGCCTTTGGTTGTAAATTGCTTTGGAGCAAAATCTTTGAATACTTCGATAATTTCTACATCGAAAACCAAGTATGATCCAGCCGGAATTTTAGGCATTGGTGTGTCGCCGTAACCAAAATCAGGTGGAATTGTAATTTTAGCCTGATCACCCACTTTGAGAAAAAGAAACGATTGATCCCATCCAGCTATAACTTGATTCATTCCGAGAACAAACTCAAAAGGTTGATTTCGCTCCAACGAGCTATCGAAAACACGACCATCAACCAAATAGCCTTTGTAATGAACCTTAACTTTGTCTCCCTTATTTAATGACTTACCTTTCCCTTGCTTGGTGAGTTGGATTTTTATGTTGTTTGAGGTTACAAATTCCTCATTCACTTTAAGTTTTACAACTTGAGCAGATGATTGATTTACAGCGATAAGAATAATAAGGTATAGAAGATTTTTCATAATTAATTTTATTCAACTTTAAGCAATTCAACATCAAAAACCAAAGTGGAAAATGGCGGAATGCTTCCCATATTTCTTCCACCATAACCGATGGAAGATGGGATAATGAGTTTCGCTTTAGCACCAGGGCTCAGCAACGCAATGCCTTCGTCCCAACCTTGAATTACCTGACCTTTTCCAATGGTAAATGAGAATGGTTGGCCTCTATCAACGCTAGAATCGAACTTTGTTCCATCCAACAAATAACCAGTATAGTGTACAGTAACTTTTTGTCCAGTGGTAGGTTTGGCGCCAGCTCCTTCTTGAGAAATAATCGCAATCAAACCAGAGGGGTTTGGAGCTTGTGTGATGTTATTTGCTTTCAAATACTCATCGCGCTTCGCTTTTTCATCAAAACTCTTTTGACTCATTTCTGCTTCTTTTTTGGCGTTAGCCTGTTTTTGTTTCTCTTCGAAAACTGCTTTTGGAGTTCTTTCCACCAAACTGATACTGAATAAGAACTTGTCGTCTTTTTTAATTCCTTCTGGAATACCGCGAGATCCTGCCGATTTTAATAGAAATGAATCTGCAGGAACAATGAATTGTGCGCTATCTCCTTGGGCCATGAAGAACATTCCTTCCATTAAATCGCCTTTGTAAATAGGTTTAACAACACCTACTTGTACAAATTTATCAGGCAGATTTTGAGAAGTAAAAATCAAGGAATCCTTTTTTCCTCCTCGATGCATATAATAGCTGAGGTTCAATTTTAAAAAATCGCCTTCTACAGCAGTTTCTTTGTTCGGGCCTTTTTTAACGGATCTGTATAAAATGCCATTGGGCATGGTTTTAAAATCCTTGTTCGATGGTGCATCAATAAATTGCTGAGCGCAGGCCGTTGAGCTAATAATTGCGGCTAATGCAAATGGAAGAATCTTCATGCTGTTGGTTATTCTGCTTTTAACAATTGTACTTCGAAAACTAAAGGAGCAAACGGTGGAATATCTCCAGCCCCATTTGAACCATATCCTAACACAGATGGTATCACGAAGGTGGCAGTTCCGCCAACATTCATCATAGCTACACCTTCGTCCCAACCAGCGATTACTTCGCCTTTTCCGAGTGTAAACTCGAATGGAGTTCCACGGTCGAAACTTGAATCGAACTTCTTACCATTCAGCAAGTATCCGCTATAGTTGAGCGTAACTTTTTGGCCAACCTTTGGTTTCTGCCCGTTTCCTTTTTCGGTTTGAATGAAGATCAATCCGCTTGGGTTAGGTTTGGCTGTGATTTTTTTTCTTTCTAGATACAAACGTAAATCTTCTGCCTCACTGGCTTGTAACTGATCCATGCGGGCTTTATCCATTCCTGAACTTTTGGCCTGCATTTCAGAAATCATTTTAATTGTTTCGTCTTTTGATTTAATATCCTTCACACCGAAGTGAAAAAGCAATTCAGAACCTGCTTTAATGCCAGCAGGAAGCTTGTCCAATTTATTGGAAACGATAAAAAACGAATCTGCTGAAACAATAAAAGATGCCGAATCTCCGATATGCAATTTTGCCACACCCTCCATTAAGTCTCCTGCATATTCGGGCTTCACGAGTTGAATAAATTTAATTCCACCTGGGAAATCTGGTGCTTCATCAGAATTATAAAGTAAAGAATCTTCTTTGCCCTCTCCACCTTTCACAAAAAGCTTCATCTTGCAAAATAAGATATCTCCTTCTTTTGGAGTTTTGGTTGCTCCGCTTTCTTTGTGAATTGCATAATACAATCCAGTTTCGCTTTCTTCAAACCCTTCATGACGGGATTTCATACAAGCACTCAATAAAAACAATCCTGCACTTGCAAGAATTAGGTTTTTCAAATTCAATTTTGTCTTTGTCATTCTTTTAAATCAATCAATTCAATGTCATACACTACAGGACTTCTTGCCGGAATTCTATTGTTGTCGCCGGTGAGGCCATGCGCAAGGTGCGAAGGTAAAATAAATTTGGCTATTCCTCCTTTTGAGAGCTTCTTAATACCTTCATGAAGCCCACTTTCTACGTTATCGCGGTCTACAACAAATGTTTCATTTCCTGTAGAATCAGATGAATAACAGACAGTTCCATCTAACAATGAAGTTTTAAATTTCACTGTTGCCTTCATCCCAGTAGACGCATTAACACCAACACCTTCGTTTAAAATCTTATATCTCAAGCCTGTTCCGGTTCTTTCCATGACCAAATTGTATCTTTTGATGTAGGCGTTTATCTCGGTATCTTCTTGCTTGGCCATAGCCTTTCCTGCTTGAATAGATTCTTCTTGGGAAGGCATTTTCATTTCATTTTGCGGTCTATTTTTCTGGCCACAGGATATGAAACAAATCAACAGTGATGAAACAATTAAATATTTTAAGATCATGAGTTAGGCATTCAGTTTATCAGAAAAATCGGGCAATGCAGCTGTTAATTTAGATATGGCATCTTCCAATTTGCCGTAAAAAACTCCACCTGCGGCATTTTCGTGTCCACCACCTTCAAAATGCGCTCTAGAAAAATCGTTTACAGAAAAACTGCCTGTTGATCGGAATGAAATTCTAATTTTCCCTTTACGTTCACTCATCAAAACGCCCATTTTCATTCCTTGAACACTAAGTGCGTAATTAACAAGTCCTTCCAAATCGCCTTCTTGGTATTGAAAACGTTCAAGTTCATCAGCACTTAAACTGATAAATGCAGTTCTAAACTCGGGTAAAACTACCAATTTCGATGTGAGTGCGTAGCCCCACATTTGAAGTTTCGTTAGTGAATTTTGATTGAAAAGGTGTTCATGAATTTCCCAATGCCGAATATCTGCTTTCAACAGAGATGCTGCTATTTCATGTGTTTCGGGGGTTGTTGCACTAAACCGGAATGAACCAGTGTCGGTCATAATTCCTGTATACAAGCATTTAGCAATTTCTTGATTTGGGACTTCTTGCATTCCTAAAGAACGACAAAACTGATAAACCATTTCACAAGTAGAACTTGCACTTGTTTTAGAACCTATATAAGTAAGGAATGGCTCTGGTTGTTGATGATGATCTATCATCACGCCAATGCACCGCGCAGCAGTTTGTTTGAGCAACTCTTCTAGATCCCCTACTCTGCCCGGATGGTTAAAATCCAAACAGAAAAGTAAATCTGTTGCATTAAGAACTTCATTAGTAAGCTCTTGCTGCGAATCGAACACCACAATACTCTCACTTCCAGGCAGATAATCCAATGCGCTAGGGAAAGCATCAGGAACAATAATTGAAACTTGTTTTGAGAACAATGCCATTAGCACATGTTTCAAACCTAGACTTGAGCCCAATGCATCACCATCTGGACTGCGATGCACAACTATCGAAATATTGTGCGACTGAAGGATAGCATTTCTAATTTCAGTCAGTTGAGACTCGTTAAAAAACATTGTGCAAACCTATGAAAATAGCTGATATCAAGAGAGATTAGATATAACAGTTGTGATAGAAGTTGAATTATCAAATGATTCACATTATATTTACAGAATTAAATCATCACAGTATGTTTGTAAACGTTCGTCGTTTGAAATCCGCAATCAATGTTCTCTTTGCTTCAATGGCACTAATTTCTTTAGTCTCTTTAAACGCTTGTAAAGAGGAAGAAGAGCCTACTCCACCGCCTGCAGTTATTGGATCTGCAGATGTGAATGGTTCGTACACTACCTATACACGTTCTACATTTAAGGTAACACCAACAACCGACGGTAGAATTAAAAATGAAATTACAATTTCTCGTTCAGATAATTCTCAAATAATTATCTCATTCATTGGCAGTGAGTTAGGTGAATTTGAATTGCCAAATGCTGATACATTAAATCGTTGCAGGTTTATAGATGCGAGCGATAGAGTGTTTAAATCAGATACTGGCCTAATTGTGATTAATGATTATTACGTTAAGAACGGAATAGTAACTTGTTCTGGAGGATTCAGTTTTGAAGGTGCCTTCGTTAACCCTACCACTTTCGTAACCACCAATGTAGATGTAACTAATGGTGGCTTTGTGAACATCAAGACCAACTAATTCATGCCTGAAATACTAATCTTGGGAGCTGGTCGGTCGGCTGGTTATCTCATCGATTATCTATTGGAATGGTCAAATGATCAATCTTTCACGATTCGCATTGCCGATCAATCTGTTGAGCATTTAGTCCATTACAAAACCCTGTATCCAAAGTTAACACTAGTAGCTGCCAATCTTCAAGACGAAGAACAACGTCGAGCTTTAATTTCAGGATCATTCATTGTTGTTTCGATGTTGCCAGCATTTATGCATCCTTTTGTTGCTGGAGATTGTTTGAAATTAGGTATTCATCTTGCAACAGCTTCCTATGAAAGCACTGAATTAAAGGCAGTTGGGGAAGAAGTCAAATCGAAGGGTTTGATATTTCTTAATGAGTGCGGTTTAGATCCTGGAATAGATCACATGTCGGCAATGAAAATTTTCGAGAATCTAAAAGCACGTGGCTTCACGATTACCGAGTTTCATTCTTATTGCGGCGGTTTGGTCGCTCCTGATTGTTTGGGCGAAAATCCATGGAAGTATAAATTCAGCTGGAATCCTAGAAACGTTATTGTTGCAGGTCAAGGCACTGCGCGATTCTTAGAAGACGGTAAACTCCGTTTTTTACCATATCATAGGTTGTTTTCAAACAGCACATCATTCGAAATCAACGGTCTAAATTATGATGGATATCCAAACAGAGATTCAATTGGATATCGAGAAGTATATAGTTTGAAAGACCTGAAGACAATGATCAGAGGAACATTAAGATTTGCTGGTTTTACAGAGGCTTGGAATCTTTTAGTTCAGCTAGGATTAACAGACGATTCGTACAATTTTCCACTTCACGAAGGAATAACCTACAAAGAGTTCACTGAAGCCTTTTTTAATTCAGGAACTGAAAGCACTGTAGATCAATTGCTAAGTCTAGCACAAGGAAATCAAAACGCAGTTTCCAAATTTATTTGGACAGGATTGCTTTCTGATGAAAAAATAAATCGAACCGAAGGTACACCTGCAATGATCGTTCAGGATCTATTAGAAAAGAAATGGAAATTGCAACCTAATGATAAAGACATGGTTGTGATGCAGCACATTGTTGTGGGTGAAAAAGGCAATGAAAAGATAAAGCTCAGCAGCACATTTTATATTGAAGGCGAAAACAGCCTCAGAACTGCAATGTCTAAAACAGTAGGACTACCATTAGCGATCGCAGTGAAATTGATTTGTTCGGGCAAGTTTAGTAAAAAAGGATTATTAACTCCAGTAATACCAGAGCTTTATAATCCTATTCTAGAAGAACTCGAAATGAAATTCGGTTTGAAATTTAAGGAAACCGAGGAATAACTTAAAAGCGGTATCCCATAGTGAAGTTGAAGAAGCCCGTACTACCTGCCACATTACCATTAGGAATATTGTAAAAATATCTTCTGGTGCCAATTCCTAATGAAGTACCTAACGAAAGTTCAGGCACTGGATTATACTGAATTCCTAATTTCACTAAGAAGCTGAAATAGCTTGAATTCATTGATTCATTGATGTAAATATCAAATGCAGGCTCATAATAATCATTTGAGATTCTTGCAGTTCCGATGCGCAAAGACGGCCCTACAAAAAACTTAAATTCGCCTTGCCCAAGTGGATAATAATGTGCGTCTAAACCCGAATAAAAAATATTTCGGCTATTGATGATGCCCGTATTATCAGATGGTCCACTCATGTTAATAGAAACAGGTACGAATAAACCTAACTTTCCATTGTCGCCTATAATGCGCTCATAACTCAGAGAAATATTCTGAAACAGAAGTGAAAGAGCATCAATTGCAATAATGTTTCTTCCTAATTTCTTTGGGTCATAAGTTTGAATTCCTGAGTTGTTTTGCACTTTAGTATAGGAAGATGAGTTTGATTGTGCAAATTCATCAGAAGCGCCGCTTTCATAATCTATCCTCGCAATGTCCTTCACTTCAGCTCTGTAAAGTGGACCTTTAGGATTATCGAATTTCCTGTAAGAAACATCCTTTTTACTAACCTCTACAACGGAAACCTTAAAAGTTCTGCCATCTCTCAAAGTTAGAATATCTTGACAGTAGGCTTGAATTGTGAAAACTGAAGAAACGAAAAGGGCAATTAATGATTTTGACATGTCTATTTTTTTTTAGCTAAAACGAGGCAAACTCAAATTTGGTATAAACAAAAACCCCGGTTTGCGGACCGGGGTTTTAAAGAAATTGTAAATAGATTATTTCTTGATCACTTTGCGATAAATGCTTGTACCATCAACGTCTAAGCGAATTGTGTAAAGACCTGCACTCAAATCGCTCATGTTAATTGAGAAATTCTGAGCTCCCGAACCAACATTTCCGTTAAATACAGATGTAACTTGCTGTCCAAGAATATCAAATACACTAATTGCTATAGTCGAAGGCTTAGGAGATTCAAACACTAAATTCGTTTGATCGTTGGTTGGATTTGGGAAAACAGATAATCCTAAATCGTATCCTAAGTCATTAACGCCCAAAGCAGTACCAATGTTGATATCGTCTAAGTAAAGATTGTTTGCACGGTCACCTGTACCTGCTACATACTCAAAGCGAATTCTTACATTTTCCTGAGTTGCTAGAGATGACATTGAAAATGCGAATGTTTTCCATTGAGAATCATTGGTAGGAACGAATTCACTTGTGTACAATCCTGCAGTATTGAAATCAGCAAAATTGATAATTCTTGGCGAACCCCATGTTTGGCCGCAATTGGAAGAAAAATAAACTTTCAATTGATCAGTTGGCTCTCCTCCTCTTTCTGCACATGCCACTCTAAAAAGAAGGCTAGGTGAATTCACAGTTGTTAAGTTGTAAGATGGCGTAATTAAGTCATCTGACTCAGTTGCTGTATTAAGGAAGTTTCTGATTCTCACAGAACGGGTTGAGCCGAAACCACCTTGGGTTGTATATTCCCATTTAGCATTTGATCCATCATTGTTGAAAATCACAAAATCATTCATCGTATTTGCATTCTCAAAATTCTCTTCAAATGGTCCTTGTCCATAAACAGCTGCATCAGGGCTTACAATAACATGCTCTGTTTTAGTCTTAGTGTTGTCTCCAGCTGATGAAGTAGAAGTTAAACTTACATCATATGTACCAGCAACATCATAAGAAACAGTTGGAGAAACAGCAGTTGAGGTTGCTGGAGTCCCACCTTCAAAACTCCAATTTCTAGTATAAGTTTCAGTATTGAATGTAGCATCTTCGAAAGTTACATTGCTACCAGCACAAACTAATCTTCTGTTATCGCAAAAATCAGCAACAGGATTACAAACAACTAGGTTTGCAATGTCTTCATCGCGTGTTCCGGTAGCGATTAGATTTGCTTCGCTTGATATGGTAAAACGGAATGATTCAAGTGTCGCATCCATGATTGCTTTCTGACCTTCTGTGAACATACTCATACATTGATCATCAGAGTAATCCATGTAATTCATAAACATTTCACCGCATTCGTCTAGAGAATCTGATGTGCAAGTTAGCAAGTGATAAGGAAAATCGCTCCAGCAAATACCGTAATTAGGCTCTTGTGCAATTGGGGTATCATCTACTCCGTCGCTTCCACAATCTGCATCTCCCCAAATGTGGCGAAGACCTAACCAGTGGCCAATTTCATGCGTCATTGTACGACCGAATCTTGGTGCAAATGGACCAGTTTGAGCAGCCCCAATAGAACCAACACAATCATAACGAAGTACGATACCATCTGTAGAAAGAAGGCCACCTGCTGGAAATTGTGCATATCCAAGAACCTCTCCACCTGTACCTTGAACGCTTCCGATAGAGTTAACTACCCAAACATTCAAATATTTGTCAGAATTCCAACGACTAACACTTTTAACACCATTGTCGTTGTTGGCTTCATAGGTTTTAGTAGATGCTACTCTTACAATTCCATCTGTGCAATTTCCTTGGTCGTCTTTTGTAGCTAAACGGAATTCAATATTGCAATCCGCAGCAACAGCAGCATGACATTCAGGAGTTTGATTGATTGTTTCGTTGAGTTTTGCGAAGTCATCATTTAGCGTTCTCAACTGATCAAGAATCTGCGCCTTAGAAATGTTTTCTGGCCCACATTGATGAATCACGTGAAAAACTACTGGAATGATCCTTTTTTCAGCTCGACTGCTAGATACATTTGAAGTTTTAACATGACTTAATTGTTTCATGAAATCGTTATACTGCGTCCTTAATTCAGGATGCTTTTGCATATCGGATTCCATTATTTCCTGCGTGCCACATGGTTGAAAAGCAGGTTTGGCTTTTTGAGCTGAAATGGGGTTTGCTAGTATGATTAGCGCACCTGATAACAACTTGAACGTAAAATGTTTCATCATTTATGTTTCTGAAGTTTGTGTTCGACTAAAGAATCGCACAAGATTAAGAAATATATCGCCAAATTGTTCTGCAATATTTGCTATTTTTTAATCTTTAGGATACAATTCAAAAATAGAGTGATTAATCTCGGTCTACAAGAACAAAAAAAACAAGTTGTCGGATAGGATTATTCAATCGCTTAAACGATTAAATTTCAAACGCTTAGAATGCATTTCAATCACCTTAATTCGTTTTCGTAAGGATACTAGCTTCCAAAATTGCCTCCATTTGTACTTTCCACCGGGCATCAAAATTATATATGTTTTAAAATGCTTGGGAAAGTTTAAGCAAAACGGATTTAGTTCGAGATCCGATGGATTGACAAAAATTAAGGATAAACACCTATTTATGCTGGTATTTACTAAGAAGCTATAATTTCTTCGGTTTGACAAGTGATAATCATTGAAAAGCAGATTCCTAGAATTCCTATAAAGGTGTCTTTCAAAAGAAATCAATGCATTAGTTCCTTCATTAAAATCATCATCATCATTAAATAACCCATAGTTTCTAGCAGCATTAAGATTGTAGGTGATTATTCCAAATTTATTAGAGGAATAATAGAATGAAGTAAAATTCTTAACGGGCAAAAAACAAAGCAGAAGCATAACCAATGAAGAGAGTGAAATCAATCTTAAGCTAACAGTAATTTTCGTTTTGATTGATAAAAACGAAGAAGAAAATAGGTAAATCAAAAAGCCGATTAAAGCACTATGAACAAGGTTTATATATAGTCCATCAAAAGTTGAAAAAGGTAAATCAGAAATAAAAGAGGCCATAAAATTCATCAAATCAATACCGTAACACAGTATTGAGCAAAATAATTTAGCCAAAATTGGCAAAGGAAACATAAGAAAACAAAGTATTCCTAAATAGGTTAGCACGGTTGATAAAGGCACAGTGAAGAGATTGGCCAAAAGGAAATAAATCGGAAATTTCCCAAAAATGAAAAGGCTAACAGGCAAGGTGCATAATTGTGCAATGCAGCTAATCCAAGCAGCTTCAAGAGGAAGCTTTAGCCATTTATTCAATCCGTTAAAATTATCAGGAAGTTTACCTAAGGCCACAATTCCCCAAACAGCAGAAAAAGAAAGTTGAAATCCTGCATCAAGCCAAATAAAAGGATCGATAACCAACATTAGCAGAGCTGACGCAGAAATGGAATTCCACTTTTGGTGGCCTGATCTGAATAGTTTTCCGCACACAATAAATGAAAACATCCATGCTGCTCTTGTTACCGAGGGAGACAACCCAGTTAAACAAGCATAGCTCCACAAGAATGTTAGTGACAATAAACAAACCAAAAGTTTCCTTTTAGTTTTTCTCAAGAAGAATGAAACTGCAGCAAATACTAATCCTACATGCATTCCAGAAACTGCCAAAATATGGGTAATACCACTTTGGCTATAAGCTTCATTTAATTCCTCACTAATTTCCGATCTAGCGCCAAGCAATAATGCCGAAGCAATAGCAAGTCTATCTCCGGATAAACCGTTAACATGAAGCTTTTGAATCAAATTGTTTCTAAGCGCAATAAAGAACTGTTTAAATGAGAACTCTTTAAGTGGTAGTATTAATAAATCATCGGAGGAAAATCTTGAAATTGCCAAGACACCCTTTCTCTTTAAATAGTCTTGATAATCAAATTCTCCAGGCAAAGAAGTTTTTGGCGGATAATCTAGTTTAGTATTCACTATAGCAAATTGTCCGATTTCAATATTTAAACCTTCCTCCTGAAATACAGAAGATCTCGTACTAATGAAATGGGTGCTACGAATTACTCCAGTTGAGTCTAATAGATAATAATCAGCATTAAACGAAAGAACTGAATCTTTGATGATTGGTTCAGAGGTAGCCTTAATTAGATAGAATTGCTTTTTATACAAAACTGCATTGGATAAGCCACTGAAGTCTGTGTAATGAGTATTGCCTAAAAAGACTCCAGACAATAAAATAAAAAGCGACAAAAAATAACCAACCAAAAATTTGTAACGATGCTTCTTACTTCGATATACTATAGCAGATAAGAAAAACGTGAAAGCTAAAAAAAGTAGAACTAAAAATTCATCAATTGGCTGCCAGTAAGCCACTAACAAACCAATAATAAACAAAAGTAAAAATCTTGATAAGGGTTGAATAGCCCAAATCAACTTGAAGGCAGGACGTATTTTCATCCTGTAAAAAAAGAAAAAGCCCCACATAAGTGAGGCCTTTTATCCGTTTATAAACGATTATAACCGTTTCAATAGGGGTACGTCTTCTTACTTAACTAACTTGAAAACAGTACGGCGGTCTTTTTGCCATTCTTCTTCAGTGCAAGTTTCACAAACACATGCTGATTTAGGAACAGATTCACCATAGCCCTTGAAAGTTAAACGCTTAGGATCAATGTCTCTAAGGGTGCAATATTTAACAACTGCTTTTGCTCTATTTTCAGAAAGCTTTTGATTGTATTCTTCAGAACCGCGACAATCTGTGTGAGATCCAAGTTCAATTTTGAATGTTGGATTGTTCTCTAAAAGAGTTACCAATTTATCTAACTGAATTGCAGCATCTGGTCGGATGTTCCACTTGTTGTAATCATAGTAGATATCTCTGATATCATATTCTTTAGCGAAATCTGGAGCTTCAACTTCTAGAACCTTACTTTCATCACAAGTTTTGATTACTTGAGCACAACTGCGGTCTTTTGTAGATAATTCAAAACTGTTAGTCAAGAAAGCTGCACTTCTAGCATTGATGGTATAGTTAAAATTACCTTTCAAACGAAAGTATGCTTTACCATCGCTTCCTGCCATAGTGCTATCCACTTGACCATTGTCTTTGTTCGTAGCATAAACCATCAAACCAGATGCTGGCTTGCGTGATTCTTTATCAAGTAAGCAAACTTCAACAGGAATGACAAGATCCTTGTAAATAACTTCATACATCATGTCTACTCCAGAACGAGAAGATGTTACATTTCCAATTTTTCCTTCTGCATCTAAAGTGAAAGAGAAATCATCATCAGAAGAGTTGATTGGTGACTTTACGTTTGAAGGCATAGACCAACTTCCTCCATTTTGAGAAGTTGAAAAGATATCAAGCCCACCTAAACCAGCATGTCCATCCGAAGAGAAATATAGCTTATCGTCAAATCCGATATGAGGCATTACTTCACGACCTGCAGTATTGATCATTGGCCCAAGATTCACTGGAGCATCCCATGAAGTACCGTTCCACTTTGACATGTAAATATCGGTAGCACCATATCCACCTGGACGATCAGAACTGAAGAACATAGTTTTTCCGTCAGAACTTAAAGCTGGATGACCGTTAGAGAAATCCGGAGAATTGTGAATGAAAGATTCTACGTTCGTCCACTCGCCATCAACAAAAGAAGCCTTCAGAATTTCAAGATTAGAAACGTTCTCCTTATTCAACTTCATTTTACCTCCTTCTTGTTGGGTACGTGTAAAATACATCGTTTGACCATCAGGTGTAAAAGAAGGAAACGCATCATGGAATTCAGCATTAGCGCCGCCCTTCAATGCTTCAGGAGCAGACCATTTCCCAGCCTTGTCCTTCTTCATAAAGTACATATCCATATAAGCATTTCCAGTATATGGATTTCTACCTTTTGCCCCAGCTTCTTCAGCAATAGCACCTTCACCAGCAAAAACATAACCGAAGTTATACGGTGAAGCACCAAGAGCAGTAACCAATCCAGAAACTGGAATCAATTTCAACTCATAGGCGCAAGTATCCATCTTGCTATCAAATTTCTGAGGATTAGCGGCTGCATCAATAAGCGATTTCGCTACTTTATCATCGGGAAATGCTTTTGCATATTCTTCGAAAGATTTTTTAGCCTCTGCGTATTTTTTACGCTGCATCAGAACCTTACCATAATGAAAGTGATTGATTGCCTCATTTTCTGGCATTGCAACCACATCTTTGTAAAGCTCTTCAGCCATTGAAGGCTTATTCATGAGGCGATAGCTATCTGCAAGCTTTTTCTTAGCTTGATAGTTATTACCATCTTTATCTAATGCTTTCTTATAGTTTGGAACAGCATCGGCATAAGCGTAGGCATCATAACTCTGGTTACCCTTCTTAATCCAATGACTGGCTCCGCATCCGCCCAGAATAAATCCTAAGCCCAGGATGAAAATGGAGTATGTTTTTTTCATGATTTGCTAACTTGATCAGGATTTAGAAATAACGTGGGTGTTTAATTTTTACTAGTTTCTGAGTGAAATCATAACCCAGCATAAATTCCAAAGTGCCGTTTTGATACTGACGAATTGCAGAAGTAGTTGCATCGAAAGCGAAACCTGCTCTTAATTTTTCAGTAATCTGATATTCAGCCATGAATACTACTGCTGAATTATAACGGTAGGATGTTCCTAACCAAACACGATCATTAAATAGGAAGTGTGCATTTAAATCAAATGAAACAGGAGCAGAAGGCTCATATTTCACTAAGAAAGAAGGTTTAAACTTCACAGAACCTGATTTGTTTACGTCCCAAACATAACCACCATTAAGGAAAAAATGGCGACGAAGACCAGCATCTGAATTGTCTGATTTCCTAGAATCAATAGCCAAGATATTGGGTACAGATAAACCTAAATATCCACGATCGCCATACCAATATGCTCCAAAATCAAACTTTGGAACCCAAACACTTTCGTTTGCATTGTAAAGTGGGTCTCCTGCGTCAGGGATGTTCTCAAGTTTACTTACGTTAAACATTGTATTTCTGATACCAGCACGAAGTCCGAGCGCAAGCTCTGATCCTTCAGACACTTTAATTCTGTAGGAATAGGCAGCAGAAATATCGTTATTAGTAGTTAAACCAATGTTATCATTAATAATCATGAAGCCTAAACCCATGTTTTTGTCCTTGATAGGACCATCAACTGCAACTGTTGTAGACCAAGGACGACCTGAGAATCCTAGCCATTGCTGGCGGTGCAAGGCTGTACCGCTCCAGTAAGGATGGGTACCGGCATAAGCCGGATTCAGGAACAGTCCGTTGAACATGTACTGACTGACCTGTAACTCCTGCTGCGCATTTGCGAAGATGGAGAAGATCAGCATACCGATCACTGTAGCTATTCTCTTCATTTTAATTGTTTTTGGTTCAGAATCTGGTTTGATTATTAATTTCTTCTAAGGTCAATGTAATTTTCAACGTTGTCGGTTCCTTCTTTATTTAGATCAACGACGATGAAATACGTACCATCCGGCAGAAGGTTACCATCATTGCTCACTCCACCCCAATTATTCTGGTAGTCTTGTGCGCTGAATACTAAGTTACCCCAGCGGTTAAAGATATTTACTTTATTTCCTGGGTAGCCTTGAATTCCTTTAATTACGTAGAAATCATTAAAGCCATCACCATTCGGAGTAAATCCATTTGGTAACTTTATAGCTTCAGGCTCTTTCAAATTAATTGAGTCAGAAACGGTACAACCTTGTTCATCAGCAACAGTTACCGAATAAACTCCTCCAGAAAGGCCAGAAAGATCTGAGGTAGTTCCACCATTTGACCAATCATAAGTAAATACACCTGAGCCACCAAAGACTGAAAGATCGATCGAACCGTCTTCAGCACCTTGCGCAGAAACGTTAAAATCGTCGAAGAAAATCGGGCTAAACAAATTCAATTCAAATGGTGAATTATTGATAATTTGAATTGAAGCGTTAGATACACAACCATCTGCAGTGGTACCTGTTACGGTAAAGATACCTGTGTTAATAGCAGTAATTGAAGATGTAGTTTCTCCGGTTACATCCCAGAAGTAACTTACAAATCCTCCTGTAGCTGAAAGTTGAATATTAACAACTTCATCATTACAAACAACCGTATCAGCTGCTGTTACATCAATAGGAACGACCGGTTTAACGGTTATACCTTGTGCAATTGATATTGCTGTGCAGCCTTCTGGGCTAGTAACAACAACAGTATAACTTCCTGCAGCTGATACCTCAATAGAGTTACTTGTTGCTCCTGCTATTGGGTCACCATTCAAGAACCACTGGTTACCTAATGCGTAGCTGCTTGTTAAAGTTGCAGTGGTCTGTCCATCACAAAGAACATTAGAACCATCAAGTGTTATTGAAGGAATAACCAAAGCAGGAGCTACAGAAATAAGAATAGAGTCTATTCCAGTGCAGCCATTTTCAATTCGAGATAGGAAATACCACCCGTTATCACAAGCTTGAAGTGAAGCGTTTGTAGAAGTAGACCCATCTGGAGAAGTCCAAGTGATATTTGCAGTTTCAGAAGCATTTAATGTTACACAGCTTCCGTCGCAGATGGTTGTTGAACCTTGCGCGAGGATATCAATAGCTGGAGCTGGAATAACTGTAACTTCAATTGTATCGGAAAATGCTGGACAATTTCCTCCTGAGAAAACAGCCGAATAACTACCCGACTCTGTAACAAGAATCTGATCAAAATTCTGTAAGCCATTACTCCAATTTACAAGATTTCCAGTACTAGCTTGAAGTACCAAACTTTCACCTTCGCAGAATGTTGTTGGGCCATTCGCAGTAATGTTGAAAGTTTGATTTGACAAAGTGATGCTTACTTGAATTGTGTCAGAAAATACACAACCATTTGTGTTTGTAGTTTGTACATACACCTCAGTTGAAATTGAAGTATTGATAGATGCTGAAGCTGAGCTGTTTGACCCTATAATTGCTTCAGCTGGTCCCCATAAGTAAGAAGCTCCAGCCACATTTTCAACTGAAAGAACTAATGTTTCATTCTGACACACTGTAATATCTTCCCCGAGGTCTGTATCAACAATTGGATTAACTGTTACAACAATTGTATCTGAACCTGAGCCACATGTACTTGAACCTGTTACTACATATGTAGTAGTTTCAAATGGAATACAAACTGGGTTCGCGATTATTGTTCCACTTAGGTAAATTGAAGGTGACCATACATAGTTGGTGCCTCCAGATGCATTGAACTGAAGCACAGACCCTGCACATACTGTAGTGTCATTGTTAGCTGAAATTTGATCAGCAGGAAGAACTTCAACAACAATTGATTCAGATGTATCGGCGCAACCAAAATCATTAACAACAGCTACAGAATAAGCACCAGAAGTTGTAACGGTAATAGCTTGATTGAATTGGTCAAGTCCGGTGATATTCCAAAAATTGTTAACCTGACTGCTCGAAGTTAAAGTTACTGAACCACCTTCACAGAAAATAAGTGAACCACTCGCAGTAATTGTTGGTTGTGGAGGTGTAGAATTAACTACAATGCTTACAGAACCATTACTAATGCTTCCAAGACAAGTAGGGTTTACATCTGAAACAATTGATGTAAGACTGTAAGTGGTATTCGACGATGGACTTACTGTTGCTGTAAAGGTCGGTCCATTGAAGGAGTTTACCGTTACAGGTAAAATTCCGTCCGTGTAAGTAAACGTGTAAGGCGCTCCACCAGTAAATTCAAATGTAAGTATTGAATTTGATCCATTACACAATGTATCAATTGACGCTGACAAACTTGCCGTTGGGCCATCCAAATTAGTAATTTCCTGAGTTCCAGAAACAATACAAAGTCCGTCAGTTACAGTTACTTCGTATGTTCCAGATGCCAACCCAGTAATATCTTCAGTGATTGCTGTGAATGCGTTAGGACCAGTCCAAACGAAAGTTGGCGCAGTTGTGTTTTCTAGAACCAAATCAATCGCACCAATGCTTTCTCCACAATTTGCGTTGGTTGCAATAAAGGAAAGTATTGGAGAATTGGTGTTGGAAATTGTAATTGTTTCACTAACTGAACAAAGTGAAGCATCTAAAACTTCAACAGTATAACTACCTGCCTCAATATTAGAAATATCTTCAGTAGTTGCTGTAAAGCCGTTAGGACCAGTCCATGTATATGAATATGGAGATTGACCATCAGCAACAGTTAAATCAATTGAACCTGTTGAAGCTCCGCAAGTTGATCCTTCTTGTGTAAATGAAATTGTTGGTGCTACTGATGCAGAAATGCTTACAGAAAAATCTGAAGTACATCCTCCTGCGTCAGTAATTGTAACTATTGCATCACCTGAACAAAGGGAACTAGGGTTGAAAACCGATTCTCCACTCGACCATTCAAAAGTAAATGGTGCTTGACCAGATGTAATTGTTACTTCTGCTGAACCATTGCAAAGTCCGCATGAAGTTCCTACAGAGGTAAGTGTTGCAAGTATTGAACTTCCTGTTTCTGTAACCTCGATAGAATCTTCAACAGTACAAATACCATCAGTTACTATAACAGTATATGTTCCAGCTGATAATCCAGTGATATCTTCCGTGGATGCTGTAAAGCCATTGGGCCCACTCCAACTATAAACCGGACTATCTGAATTAGTAACTGTGAGATCAATAGATCCTGTAGAAGTTCCACAAACTGTAGGAACGGCATTCAAAACTAAAACGGGCTCATCTGTAATAACTTCGATCGAATCTTCTACAACACAATCACCATCAGTTACAATAACAGAATACACTCCAGAAGCTACTAACAAAAGATCCTCTGATGTGGATGTGAACCCGTTTGGACCAACCCAGTTAACAATAGGAAGTACACCATTTGTAATGATTAAATTAACTGAGCCATTAGATGTCCCGCATGTTGAAGGAGTTGAACTAAGCGCTAAAACAGGAGCATTAGAAATAAGTTCCACAGAATCAACAACCACACACTCTCCATCAGTTACAGTAACCGTATACGTACCTTCTACTAAGTCGGAGATGTCTTGAGTAGATGCTGTAAACCCATTAGGACCAACCCAACTTACAGAAGGAGCGATAGCATTTGTAATCGTCAAATCAATTGAACCAATTGGAGCTGTGCAAGAAGTTGGAACAACAGCAAACGCCACAAGGGGTTCATTGGTTGTCACATCAACTGTATCACTAACGATACAAGAGGCATCTGTGACAGTTACGATATAAGAACCTTCTTCAAGATTTACAAGATCTTCAGATGAAGAAACAAATCCATTTGGCCCAACCCATGATATTGTTGGGTTAGTAGTATTTGAAAGAGTTAAGTCAACACTTCCATTGTCGGATCCACAATCTGCAGGAACTGCAGTAAAAGCTACCGTAGGCAGATTAGAGAAACCTACAGTTGCAGAACCTACTTGGCTACAAGCTCCACTATTTACTGTAACAGTGTAAAGCCCCGGTGCTAAACCAGAAATATCTTGGGTTGTAGCACTAAAGTTATTTGGACCAGCCCACTGATAAGAAATAGGTACCGTAAAATTCGTAACTGTCAAGTTAATCGAACCATTGTTTACGCTACAAGAAGCGCCAACTGTACTAAAACTTAAAACAGGATTCTCAGGCTCATTACCATTAACGATCATGAAATTACCTGAACGGCCTGTACCCAAAAATTGCGGATGAACAGCATTTCCGCTTGGTGCAACACTGTAAAGTCCCTCAGGAATAAGTTCATTATTTGGAGCTCCATTAGCAACAAAAGTATATTGAGATAAGAAACTTGAATTGCCAGCTTCAAAATCACCATTCACTATAATGTTGTTACCGCAATTAGAACCGATTGGAGGTACTGGAGGACAAACTTCAATCAAGCTAATATCATCTATACCAAAGTCATTTCCAGAAGGCGATAAATTCTGATTCACAATTTTAACCTCTGTTAAACCAGATGTTGTAGCTGTAAAGGATCCATTGAATTGGCTCCAAGTAGCTAATCCTGTTGGTGTAATTAAACCCAAATTATTAGCTCCTACAAAAACTCTCAATTGAGCAGGAGAATTTGCAACTACATTTTGAGCGAACATTTGGAAGTTGTATTGGCTTCCAGCAATGATGTTTACATTCTGGCTCCAAACTGATTTTGTTGGGCTCACAGTAACAGATCCGGTAACCTCACAATTTCCATCAGAAACGGTAACAGTGTAGACACCAATATTTAAGTTGCTGATGTCTTCACTTGTAGATGTGAATCCGTCTGGACCAACCCAACTAAAAGTAGGATTAACAGCATTAGTAACTGTTAACTGCACAGATCCAGAATTAGCTCCGCACAAGGTACCAACAGAGACAAGATTTAAAATTGGAAGATTACTGTTTTCAATTTGAATTGTGGAAGTAGCCTGACATCCACTAGTAATATCTGTAACAAGAACAATATAAGCACCTGAAGATAAATTAGTTTGATCTTCAGAATTAGCAACAACATCATTTCCAGTCCAATTGTATGAATAATCGCCAGAACCTTCAGTAACAGTGATGTTTATACCTCCAGTACTTTCCCCACATAGAGCACTTGTAACTGAAGATTCAATAGAAGGACCATTGAGGTTAACCAAAGAATATTGACCTGAGGCGATACATCCAGAAGCGTCAGTAACTTGAACACTATATGTACCAATTGCAAGATTTGAAATAGTGGCATCAGTAGAACCGCCTGGAGTCCACAAATATGAATATGGAGCCGTACCACCAGTTACTGCAACAGTAATAACACCATCATTAGTTCCACATTCTGGATCGTCAATATTTGCTGTTAATACAGGGATACCAGAATTAATTAAGGTAACTGTATCATTTGATACACAACCATTGGCATCTGTAAGACTTAAAAAGTAAGTTCCCTCACCAAGGTTATCGAACAAGCTGTCAACAGAAAACGATGTTCCTGACCATTCAAAAGTATAAGGTGCTAAACCACCAGAAACTATTGGCGCAATTGAACCATTTGCCTCACCACATGAAGGCTGAGTAACAGTAGAGTTGATTACCGGCGAATTGAATGAAGGCACACATGCTTGAATTGAAGCAACACAAGCTAATGAATCAGTAACGATTAGATCGTAACAAGCTCCCGTTAAGTCAGTAAGATCCTCTGAAGAAGAATTAAACCCATTAGCTCCAGTCCATTGATAAACAAAAGGAGCTGTACCGCTAGATACTGTCACATTAATCGATCCTGATGGTTCTCCACAAACTGCTGGCTCTGCAGTAAATGCAAGAGTTGGCTGATTTTGATATACCAAAAGGAAAGTATCGCTTAATACACAACCAGCTGCATCTGACGCAACTAGAACGTATTGTGCTGGACTTAAAGCTAGAAGGTCTTCAGAAGTTGAAAACGCAACGCCGTCTTTTGTCCAATTGTAAATCACTGCATTGGTAGCATTGATAATTGTAACATCAACACTACCTGTGTCGTTTCCACAAGATGGGTTTAAAAACTCAGAAGTTAATGTTGGTTCAACACTAGGCTCGATAGTGTAAGTTTGAGCAAACTGACAATTATTGGCATCCGTAATTTCAAGTAAATAATTACCTGCAGATAGATTAATTTGATCTAAAGTTGAAACTTCTCCATTCCATGTAATTACGAATGGTTCTGTTCCACCTTCAATTTCGATATCGATTAGTCCGTTGTTTTGACCGCATGTTGTATTAGCGACTACAGCTGTTATTTGAGGAGAATTGGCTGGATCAACAGAAATTGAATCGATGATTTCGCAGGTAGTCAAATTGTCTACTAAAGTGATAATGTAGCTTCCAGACGCAAGACCTGTAAGATCTTCAACTGATGAAACAAATCCATTTGGACCTGACCATGCGTATGAAAAATCTCCAGAACCTTCATTCACTAGCAATGATACTGTTCCAGTGTTAGCAGCACAAGAAGTAGCAGTTGAAGCAAGAACAAGTTCAGGCTCGTTACCGTTAACGATTGTGAATGACTGGATGATGCTGCAAGAGTTGTCAGAATCATCAGAAACAGCAAATTGATAAACTCCAGCAGCTAAACCTGAAATATCTTCAGTTTCAGCTCCAGTGCTCCAAAGGAAATTATATGTTCCTGAACCACCAGTAATTGTAACGTTAATAACTCCAATTGCTTGACCGCATGCTGCATCAGTAATAACAGCAGTAGCAGTAAGCGAAGGTGGAGCTTGAATAGTTGAAGAGAGAGAATCGATACAACCCGCGTTATCAGTAACGACTACTTGGTAAGTACCTGCTGAAAGACCAGTAACATCTTCGGTTACATTGGTATTGTTCGGTGTCCAATTAAAGCTAAAAGGAGAGTCACCGCCGTTAACTGTTAAATCAATTGAACCACTAGCAGTATCTGCACAAGTTGGGTTAACAACAGTTGAAGAAAGAGTGAACTGGTTTTCATTAATAATATTCACAGAAACGATAGTTGAACAACCATTTGCATCAGAAATGGTGTCAGTATAAGTTGCTGCTACCAAGTTATTGATGTCTTCAGTTGTTTCACCGTTGCTCCAATTGTGGATAATTGGGCTTGTTCCGCCAGTAACTGTTAAATCAATTGAGCCAACAGATTGACCACAAAGAGAATTCTCAGCTACAAATGTTGCTTGAGGAGCTCCTTCAAAATTAACAATTGCAGAACCTGCGACATCACATGTTGAAGTTAAATCAGTTACTTCAACAGAATAAGTACCAGCAGGAAGAGCAGAAAGATCTTCTGTTGTAAGGTCTCCTGGCGTCCATAAAATCTCATAAGGTCCAACACCATTGTTTATAGTTAGGTTGATTGCTCCATTGGTTGCACCGCAAGTAGCATCAGTTACATCAAAAACAAGCTCCGGTTGGTTACTGTTGATAATCGTAAATGCTGAATCTATTACACAGTTCTGAGCATCAGTTACTGTAATTGTGTAAGATCCAGCGGCAAGCCCAGAAAGATCTTCTGTGGTTGCAAGATTTGACCAACTTACCGTGTAAGGCGCGATTCCAGCAGATATTGAAACGTCGATAGAGCCAATAGACTCACCACATTCGCTGTCGATTACTGTTCCAGTTAACACTGGAGAATCCAATGTTGTAACTGAAGTTGAATCAGAAGTCTGACATGCTCCAGCAGGTGAAGTGTATACTATATTATATGAAGTAAGTGGAGAAGCATTTGAAATAATACCACTCACTGCATTGATAGTAGCTTGATCAGATGGAGTAGTAAAGAATCCGTAAACACCACCACCAGCGAAACCAGGCTCAGTTATAGGTGCAGAAGATGAACTACTTGAGCAGAAAGGATCAATTGTGAAAGCGACGATATCAGAAGAATCTACTGTAACAGTTACTGTAGAATTTGCTTCACAGAATGGGCCATTTACAGAGTACTTAACTGAATATGTTGCTCCAATGACCGTTGATGAAAGAACTCCAGTAGTTGGGTTAATTAATGCACCATCAGAAGGAAGTGGATCAAAAGAGTAGAGACCTCCACCTAAGAAACCTGGAGCAGCTACAGGAGCACCTGATTCAGTGCCACAAAATGGTTCATAGGAGAATGAAGTAACTGGGAGTGGAGCTGTTTGAACGATTACTGTTCCAGAACTTCCGTTTGAACCACAGTTGGTAGGGAAGTTATCTGTAACACCAATTGTTTGGAAAATTCCCGGTTGAGTAGTGTAAAAACTATATGTATATGTATTAGGACTGATTTCCACACCTACATTATCTACTGTAGTAATTGCAATTCCATCTGATGTATAAGAAATATCAAATGGCGCAACACCACCTTCAATTAAAATTCCGATCTCGGCTGAGTCACCATCGCAGATGGTTACAGTTGTATCTGCAGTAGAAGCGATAGCACCGTTCTCAAAATAAGCTAGAAAAGTGAAAATTGGAGTGTTAACATTTATACAGATTGGAACTGAATTTGTTTGGCAACCATTACCAGCCACTACTTGAGTATAATAACAGCCCGAAGAAACAACACCAATGAAAGGATTAGTATTCGTACCACCAGGAAACCAAAGATTGTTAGATGGTTGACTAGAAGTTAAAAAGGTAGTTGCTGAACCGAAACAAAAATCGGTTGGACCATTAATAGAAACAAACGGAACTGAAGGTGCGACAGAGTTTGAGATTGTGATATCTGTTCCATTGTCAGTTCCCGTAGCGATAGGCAAAGAAGACACAACTCTGATTCTATATCCTGTTCCAGGCGGAACAGAGGAAGGAATAACGCCGAATATATATGTATTGCTCGGAATAGAATTTCCTCCTAGCACAATTGAACCAATTTCAATTGGTGTATTGAAGCTTCCAACCGCATCTGAAAGTTGGGCTGTGAAAGTGTTGGCGACATCAAAAGTTGCTCCGGTTGCTGTAAAGTCAATTACAATTGCAGATCCTTCACAAATGGATGTTGCAGAAACAGGGAGCGTAGTGATGGTTGCACCTCCTCTCACTTCTTCAAGGGCAGGCGCATTATGGCCAGCATTATTGTTTGAAGCTGCTAGGGTGTTAACCGAACAAGCAATCAATAAAGCGGAGAATAAGGCAATGTAAAAGCTTCGTATCATACAAAGTGGTTTTAGGCGACGGGCAAAAATAAACAGATTGGCGAGATAAAAAAACCTAATTACAATTCAATTTTACGCAAAAATGAACAGTTATAAGATCTTATATTTCAAAAGGTTACATAATTAAAACGAGACTTGTGAACAATTTAACCAGCGTAAAGAGTCGTGAAATCTAGGTTTTTCTAAAGTTTAAGAAATCTTAAAGATGACTCAAATCCGATAGCATGGAACTTTATGCAGTAGATTCCAGGTGAAAGATCGATCAAATTGATGCTTGTACTTCCATCGGAAATTATTCTGACTATTCTTCCGTCAACACTTAAAATTTGAATTTGATTAATGACAATGTTTGCTGAATTCAAAACCTGCCAATGAAGAATATCGGCTGTAGGATTAGGGAACAACTTGATTGAATTTGATAGATTATTCTGTTCTCTGTTCGTTAAAATTAAATCTTGACGGAAATTTTCGATGACAAATCGCATAGCATTAGCCTGTTGAATCGTGAACATGTTCATGCAATTCTCATCTGAATAATCCATGTAGTTTTCAATTTGATCAGGAAAATCAGTAGGACTATCTAAACATGAATTTGAATTGAAATCGCAAGTTTGCTGCTGAGCGTCGGCGCAATTAGGAGTATCTTCAATACCATCATCAACCTCACAACCATCTTGGCCTTGCGCATCTCCCCAAATATGTCGTAATCCCAGATAATGCCCAATCTCATGGGTGGCTGTTCTTCCTCTATTCACAGAAGCTAATGCTCCAGTTGCATTTGGATTCTCTCCTACAACTTCATAATGGAGAACAACTCCATCATAGTTTGCTTCTTCTGCTGCTGAACCTGACGGCCAATTAGGTGCTCCTTCAGGCGGAGTTGCAAATCCAAGAATGAATGGTGTATTAATAATCGGTATTGCAAGATTGCAAATCCAAATATTGAGGTATTGATTTACATCCCATGCATCAACTCCTCCCGTTGATGCTGATTTCATTCGATTTAAATCAAACTGCAGATTAAAGAATGAAGCTTGATTGGTTTGAGTCCTAGTTATCCCAGAGGTAGGATTTCCTTGTGGATCCCATTGAGCAAGGTAAAACTCGATGCCGGTAGATGCTGCAACTGGAAGAAATTCAGTTCTAGTGTTAATTGTATCTTCATTCAACCTTCCAAAATCATTGTTCAAAACATCTAACTGTTCAAGAATTTTGTCATCTGACAAATTTTGAGTTTCATTGTTATAGATCACATGAATAACAACAGGAATTCGGTAAATCTCAGAAGATCGTACAGAGGAGTTTACAGCATGATTGGAAATTTGTTGCTCAATTAAACTTCTTTTAGTTGAATAATCTGAATCCGAATTAATTCTATTCTGTTTATGGATTTCATATCCGCAACGCTCAATGTATTGTGAGGAAAGTTGGAAACTCAATACAGAAAGTAAGAAAAACAAAAATGCTCTTTTCATATCTAACAATGTTGGCAGCAAGATAAGAAAGGAAACAATAAATACGCACTTTAAACTAAAAAAAATAACGTTTATATTGCTGTTAAATAAGTATGATTCAATTCAAAATATCAGCCGATTAAGAACTCATAATTATAATAGTATTGTTATCAATAAAGACAATAATTGAATTCTAATTGTTATATGCAGATTTCACTAGTTCAAATTTAACCAAGAGCAAACAAAATTATAATGGAAAATCGTTTGAAATTTCCTTTGCAACAACTTTACCCGAAATCAATGCAGGAGGAACCCCAGGACCAGGTACGGTCAGTTGACCAGTATAATAAAGATTAGAAACTTTTTTGCTTTTGCAAGAAGGTTTTAAAATGGCTGTTTGCCTAAGTGTATTTGCTAAGCCATAAGCATTCCCTTTGAAGGAATTATATTCACCAACAAAATCTTTATACGCGAAAGATTTATAGTACTCAATATTTGATTTTATTGTTTGTCCGGTTAATTGTTCCATTCTATCAATAACCATATCAAAATACTTCTTACGAATTTCATCTGAATCGACTAATCCTGCAGCAACTGGAATTAAAATGAACATATTTTCGTGCCCTTTGGGAGCTCCAGATTTATCTGTTTTCGTAGTTAGCGAAACATAAAACAAAGGAGCAGTAGGCCATTTAGGATTTGTGTAAATTTCTTCTGCATGAAAATCCAATGACTCGTCGAAGAACAAATTGTGGTGAGCAAGATGATCTAGTTCTTTATTTAATCCAACATAATAAATTAATGAAGACGGAGCCATTACGCGGCTTTCCCAATATTTATTACTGTACGAACGGAGCTTTTCAGGGATTAATTTTGTTTCAGTGAAATGATAATCCGCTGATGAAACTATCACATCGGCAGAAAAAATCTTCTCCCCTACCCTTACAGATTTTATTGTATTATTTTCGAATATCAACTCTTGCACATCAGCGTTGAAAATAAATTTCACTCCTTGCTCCTCCGCAACTGCATACATGGCTTTAACTATTTCGAACATTCCACCTTGCGGAAACCATGTACCAAGTGACATATCTGCATAATTCATCAAACTATAAAGTGCTGGAGTATTTCCTGGCAAGGCACCAAGAAACAAAACGGGAAACTCCATTAACTGGATTAGACGCTTATTCTGAGTTACTTTCCGAACGTGTTTAGAAATGCTTTTAAAAACATCGAGTTTTAATACGCCAGCTAATAACTCAAGATCAGCAAATTCAGATAAACTTCTGCCTGGTTTATAAACCAATTTATTTATGCCTACTTCATATTTGTATTTAGCCTCTTTAAGGAATTGTTTTAATCGAACACCACTTCCTGGATCTATCCTTTCGAACAATTCAATTACAGCCTTCTCGCCTGATGGTATAGCTGTGTAATCATTTTTACCCCAATAAACAAAATACGATGGGTCTAATTTGTGGAGTTGATAAAAATCAGAGACTTTTTTTCCAAACGATTCAAAATACTTTTCAAAAACGTCGGGCATCCAATACCAACTTGGCCCCATGTCGAAGGTGTAGCCACTATCATGCAATTGTCTAGCTCGGCCTCCTGGTGTCGAGTGTTTTTCTAGCACAGTGACTTGATAACCTTTCTGAGCAAGAGAAGCTGAAACGGAAAGTCCTGAGAAACCGGAACCAATTACGATGGCAGTTTTGGCCATAAATATTGTCTTAGATGATGATGCTAATTAACAAAATTCCACAATATTTGTTCTCAAAGAAATACAAAAATGAAATTCCCTCAGTATAGGTCATTGAATAACAACCAAGTGGTTTACCAAATAATTAGCGATATTGAATTTATTGAATTAAAAATCACTGGAAAATATTATTCAATTAACAATTACAGGGCTCATCAATATCCAGAGAAAGTTAAAATTAGAGAAATGATATTAAATACAGACAAAGAATATCTAGAAATAAATAAAAATGATTTTGAACTGATTAAATTAAGTTGTGATAAAACGAAAACACGAATTGATTTTTAATCAAATTTTATTTTTACAGAAAAAGCAATTTAATGTTTCTATTCAAATTTATTTTCATATTAATCAGAAGTAAATATTATTCAATACAAATTAAATTAGTGATTGCTCAAATTTCATTTGAACTGGATTAGCATAAATCTGAAGAAAGAAAGGCAGAAGCTCTTCAAGAGATGCATCGCACGATGATAATTGCTCCTTGATATGTAAATCAAACAATTCAACATCCGATTTAGTATAATTCGAAATATATTTATCTATCTTATTCAATAAATCAAATGCCAAAAAATGAAATGGGAATAAATGGTAATTTTTATAAATTTCATTATCAATCAATGAAGCCATTTTTTTTAATGCGTCATTTCGATTATTCTCCGAGAAAATTGATTCAAAATCACTAGTAATAAATGGCCGTCCAAATGAATACACTACTCTACCCTTTTTCTGTACAATTCCATTTTTCATACTGAGCAAATCCTCACCAGGAGCTTTTTCATAGGTTCCTTTTTCAGATCTGGAAAACATTTCAAATGCCTTCATCCCTGCGCAAGGTTCAAGTTCATATGAAATACTTATCGGCACAATATTCAGTTGCGCGAAATCTTCGGCTGGAATTCCAGTTCCCGACATTCCAAACATTTTCAATAATCCAGCGTGGGTTTTGTCCAAGCCATTTTTTGCTCTCCCTTCTTTCTGAGCAATCCAAATGGAAGAGTGCTCTACCGCAATTGAATGTCTAATGTAATTCGACAATCGCATTGAAAAATCATACGCTTGTCTTGCAGGAATATCTCTATGTACAATAAAATTCTTATTCAATTTCACCAAATCAGTAATCCAACCTTTTTGCAAGAGATTATTTCCAATGGCAACTCTTGTGGTTGAAAATCCTTCTGTGAGCAGCAAATAATTTAAAAATGCTGAATCCAAGACAATATCACGGTGATTTGAAATAAACAGATAAGGAGCACTTTTACTCAATTTATCCAAACCTTCATGCCTAACCCCGCGAGTGGTACTTAATTGAATATTGCGAACTGCATGCGCTACGAAATCGGATTGAAATTCATCAACAGATCGGATGAGCTTCAATTTTGCAATTAATTCTTCAGGACTTTTCTCTGGAAAAACAAATCGCATTGCTGTATGAAATGATGGCTCATTAAGCAATCTCTCTATTGCAACAGGAACTTCATTGTCATGGTATGGGCGGATTTCTTCAAAATTCGTCGCCATGTTTTGCGTTTCAAGCATCTACAAATAAAAGGAATTTCACCCCAAAACTTAACTACTTCTCATCAATTAAGCCAAATGCATAACCTTGTTGCTTAAGATGCTGAATAGCAGCAGATAGAAAATCCCTTAACCGTTCAGCAGCCTTAATTGAATCGTGAAAAACGATCACCGACCCATTTCGAGTAAACTTTTTAACATTATTCAGGCAATCTTCTGGCGTTTTATCCTGATTGTAATCTTCAGTTAATACATCCCAAAAAATGATTTTATAACACTTTTTCAATGCATTGTATTGCCCAATAGTCAAACTTCCGTAAGGTGGTCGAAACAAGTTTGATGAAATAAAATCAGCGGCTTTTTGTACGTCTTCGAGATAGTCGTTCAATTTAAATAATCGTCCTCTGATGTGATGAAAAGAGTGGTTCCCAACACGATGACCATCCTTCAATATAGCATTGTAAATTTCAAGGTGCTTCTCTACATTTTCACCTACACAGAAAAATGTCGCCTTAACATTTTCTTGCTTCAACACCTCTAAAACCCACGGTGTTACATCTGGGATTGGACCATCATCGAAAGTAAGGTAAACTGTTTTTTCTGTTTTAGACAAACGCCAAACAGCCCCCGGATATGCCCATCTGAGCATAAACGGAGGCTGTTGAATGAGATTCATATTTTATTGGCCTTGAGAAATTGACTCTCCAGAAGCTCCCATAAATCGGCCTTCTAATGATCTAAAAGTTGGCTCAATTTTGTTAATCATATCTGTTCTTTGGTTGCGTCTCAAGGTGTCTAACAAATACTTAAGAATTGACATGCTTCTTTGAACTTCAGAATCATAATCCTTGTAAATGTGAGGCTTTTGATCAAAGTAATACTTAAGTTCAGTTTCCAAATCTGCGGCATACTTTGTCATCACTTTATCACCTTTTACATTTTCGCCTGCTTTGTAATATGCATCTGCAAGTTGAATGACAAAGAATGTATATGGCACATTGTTTTCAGGTAAAACCTCGAAACAACGATCGAGCACTTTTACAGCCTGCTCTTTTTTGCCTTCCATAATTAAATTCGAAGCCAGTCTGCCAAAGTTTGAACGAAGATTCATCGTCATACGAAGATTATTTTCATCCATGTAGATTTCCTTTTTGTCAACGCCTCCCCATTTGAATTTGTTCATCATGTTGTCGTACATGAGCGCAGTATTCACTCGACCGTAATCATCGCCGCGGGCAATTGGCTGACTTTTCACTGGAACGATTCTATATGCAAGGCCTTCGAGTTGGAAATAATCTTGCAATCCAAGGTAACTGTCATCGCCAACTGTAATAGCATAATATACAGGACGTTCCCAATTATTCGTTGCCAAAAGATCCAAAATCATTAATTCGGCTTTCAAAATGTAATTTCTATCGATCGTGAAATCAATTCGAGGTACAACGCTTCCAGCCAATTCTTTCGGAACGGTTCCATTGCTAACCACTTTCGCTGAATCTACTGGAATACTGAATTTATTTGAAGGGAAATAATCAAATAATCTTTCGCTGTAAGCAAACTTATTCTTCTCATCATCACTTGCAATGAAATCCATCATTTGGCGTATGTTCTGATAGCCAGGAAGACCTTGATCAACAATAAGTATTTGCTCTCTTTTGCCTTGACGGTATTTTTCTTGAGTTAATGACAATGGAACCGCATCAGAATCATAAGCTTTACGCTTGATTTGGTCGATGTACCAATCAGTATTCAACAAGCTCAAATTCACAACGCGGATATCAGTCCTAACTCCCTCAACCTCTTGGGCATACCATAGTGGGAAAGTGTCATTGTCACCGTTAGTGAATAGAATTGCATTTTTCTGGCACGACTGCAAGTAATTAATTGCATAATCACGTGCAGTATAACGGTCTGATCGATTGTGATCATCCCATCCACCTTTTGCCATAATTCCAGGCACTGCAATTAAACATGCAACAGTCGACAAACCTGCAACGATTGGGGCCGGAGCGAACTTCTTTAAGAAATCGTAGATAGCAGCAACACCTAAACCGATCCAAATTGCAAAACCATAAAATGATCCTGCAAAACCATAATCTCGTTCGCGAGGCTCGTTGGTATACTGGTTCAAGAAAATGATGATAGCAATACCTGTGAAAATGAAAAAGAGCATCACTACTGTAAAGTCCTTTTTCGATCTCGACAATTGGAAAACCAACCCCAATAAACCAAGAATTAGAGGTAAAAAGTAAAAGCTATTGTTGGCCTTATTGTTCGCCATAACTGGCGGAAGATTGTGCTGCGTTCCTAATCTGTCATCATCGATGAAGCTAAGTCCACTTTTCCAACCACCTTCGGATGCAGGCTTTCCTTGACCTTGAACATCATTGGTTCTTCCTATGAAATTCCAAGCAAAATAACGGAAGTACATAAAACCAAGTTGGTACTTGAAAAAGAAAGAGAGATTCTGTGCGAAAGACGGGGCCTTTTTGGGATCTCCTTTGATATCTGTCCATGATTTATATCCACGAACGTGGGAAGATTGAGAACTCCACATTCTTGGGAAAATCGTACAAAATTTCGGATCGTAAACTGGTTCCTCAGTATCTTTTGAAGTTGCTACAACGATGTATTTTCCTGATTTATAATCTGGAGCATATACGGTATTACCTGGCTTGTATCGCTTGTCTTTGTCAGGATGAAGTGGTGCGTTAAAATACTGACCATAAACAAGTGGACGCGTTCCATATTGCTCACGATTCAAATAACTCTGCAGCGTAAAAACGTTTTCAGGGTTGTTCTCATCCATCGGCGTATCGGCTGATGAACGAATGATAATCATTCCATAACTTGAATACGCAATGAGCATTACTGTTATACATGCAGTTAACGTATGTGCCATTCTGAAACTGTTTTTCCTCACCAAAACGAGGTAGGCCAAAATTCCAGTCATGATAATCCCCATCAAAATTCCCGATACCATGAAAAGCAGTAATCCAAGGGCAATTACCGTTGGAATTTCTTGCTCACGGGTAATAAATCTGAACGAAAGGAAAATTAAAGCAATCAGTGTAACAATATAAAAGATGGCGCCAGTTCCGAAACCCATCCCAAGTGAATTGGTGAAAAGTAACTCGAAAGTAGCTGCCGTTCCAACGGTTTTGGGGATAAAGGCAAATTGAACAAATCCCAACAAAAGCATTCCAATTAAACCAGTTAAAACAAGGCCAAATCTGGATGGCTTGAATCTACGGAAGTAATAGATATAGGCAAGTGCAGGAATTGTGAGGAGGTTCAATAAGTGGATACCGATTGAAAGTCCCATCAGATAGGCAATCAAAATAATGTATCGATCAGCATATGGTTGATCGGCAACTTCTTCCCACTTTAACATCGCCCAGAAAACGATAGCAGTGAAAAATGATGATAAGGCATAAACTTCACCTTCAACAGCCGAAAACCAGAATGTGTCTGAAAAGGTGTAAGCTAAAGCACCAACGATACCACTTCCGAAAATAGCAATCATGTTTCCTGTTGATAGCTCACCATCTTTACCAGCAAAAATCTTTTTCGCCAAATGGGTTATCGTCCAAAACAAAAACAAAATGGCTCCAGCACTTGCAGCCGCTGAAAGCAAGTTCATCATGTATGCAACTTTCGAAGTGTCTCCAAATGCAAAAAGTGTAGCAACACGACCAATAATCATAAACAGTGGCGCACCTGGTGGGTGGCCAATTTGGAGTTTGTAAGCCGTTGCGATAAATTCACCACAGTCCCAGAAGCTGGCTGTTGGTTCAACTGTGAGGCCGTAAGTAAGCATGGCTATTGCGAATGCGAGCCAGCCTAATGTGTTATTGATGAGTTTGTATGACTTCATAATCTCCGAATAACGGATGTTTTATATGCAATGAGGCGACGAAAATAGGAAACTGCGGGCAAACTCTCTCAAGTTGGTTGTAAAGTTTTGAGCAATTCATGTTGATAGTCACAAACATGACCGAATTAAATAAAAAAACCCCAGCCATAAAGCTAGGGTTTTTTGTTGTCCGACTAGGTTTCGAACCTAGACTCTTCTGAACCAAAATCAGACGTGTTGCCAGTTACACCATCGGACAGTTTAGTGGGGGCAAAAGTAACAAATGAATTTTATTTCCAAAGAATTTCAGAAAAAATTATCTCAAAACGTAAAACATCATTGAAATACAGGCAATTAATCTAATCAATCACCAAAACAGAGCCTCTTTGATCGAACTTCGAACCATCGATAAGCTCAAATTTTATTCGGTAAACATAGATCCCAGACTCAACATAGGCAGATTTGTACTTACCATTCCAAGATTCATCGGTTTTTGAGGTACTGAAAATAACCTCGCCCCATCGATTGAAAATCAAAAATTCGTGGTTGAGAGCCAGTTTTTCATACAATCCTTTGGCTTTAAATGTGTTGTTGGGAAGTGATCCCTGAGGGATAAAAGCATTGGGAATATAGATGGTAGGTTTTTGAACCAAACAAAGTACATTCGACCAACTTGTGTCTCTTACTTGATAGGAGTTTCCCAGATTTTCGATAGCTCGAACCCAATAGCAAAAACGCATTGTGGTATCGAGTTGATCAATTACTTGATCGTTCATCGAAGTATCGGAAGGAGAACTGAATAATTCACTATACGATAAGCCTCCATCTATCGAGCGATACAAAGTGTATCCGGAAACGCCTGCGTCCCAATCTGCATAGGTATTCCATTTTAACTTATTGATAAATCCATCTGCCGCTACACCACTTAAATGAATCGTTCTTCCTGGATTTGAAATACCTGATGGATTATCACACTTATCGACCAAGACATATTTATATGTATAACTCTGAGCGCTCGTTTGAGCAGTTAAATCTGTGTAAGAAAGTAAATTAGAATTCTGTGGAAGTGGTAGCGTTACCAATGTATCGAAAACAATTCCTGGCCAAGGAGCACGTAAAACCTTGAAATATGAAATATCTGAGGCTGTGTCGATTAAACAAGTTGAAAACGCACTTCCATCCGACAAGACTGTAGCACGTCTTAAATAAGTAAAATCGGGCAAATCTTGAATATTGGCATTGAAACAAATTTCATTGGATGTACTGGATTCATTGCTTCCTGCAGGGCTAGATTGAATAAAAATGCAGTAATCGCCATCGGCCACTAGATCGGTTAAGGAAAACGAGATGTTTTGACCATCATTCCCAGAGATATTTCCATTGGATTGAAATGCAGAACCGTTTAAAGACACAAAGACCTCATAATCTGCACTGTTACCTATCCAAGCATTGTAAGAATTCCAATTCAAGAGTACTCTGCCTTCACATGATAGTAGATTGAAACGCAAATGCGTGGTGGCGTGCACTTCAGATGGAGCTCCTTCCAAATTACAATCATCCAATGCTGTGATAAAAAACTGCTCACTTTCGTCTTGAGGATTCAATCCAGAAATGGTTGCAAAATTTGTGGTTGAAGGCACCGTATCAATAGCGATCGAATCGGAACCTAGCACTTGATAGATGATGTAAAACTCAGTATCCCCGGAGGGTGAAGGCGACCAGCCCAAAAGAATTTCATTGGTAACAGGATTAACACTTACCGAATCTAAGGTTGGAGGCAATGGAGCCAAATCGTTGGTAAATGGCCCGCCATCCAAGTTAGAAACACTCACACAGCCTGATGCATCTGGGATTTCGACACGATAAAAAATATCCTGGAGGCAACCTGTCATTGAATCATCAAAACTCGTTGTGGCCGATGTTGAAAAATTGGAGAATGCAGCAGGTGGAAATTGTTTAAAAACCTGATAAGGCAACGTTGTTGTTGGCAAGGCGGGATTTGACAATGGATTCCAAAGCAAGTCGATTTGACCCGATCCAGCATCGGAAACATTCAAGAAAAGGGTTTGCAAAGTGCTTGATGGAGTGGCAAAAATAATTCCATTACAACCACCACGAGTGCGTATATAATAATAGCTAGAAGCCGCATTTGCATTGACTCCAACATGTGTGTAATTGGTTTGATTAATATCGAAAATACTGTCAATTACAGTAAATGGACCAGTTGGTGTATTGGAATGAAATATATGATAACTATTAAACTCATTGTCAGGATCTAACGGTGGAATCCACGACAAAGTCACATCACCATTTGCTTCAACTTCTAAGCACCGCAACGACGGAGAATCTGGCACTGGCGGTGCTTCCACAATTACCGTGATGGTAGCATCTTGATACGATGGAGCAGGACAAAAATCATCCTGAAAAAGAATAAGAAACTTGTATGTATTTGAACTAACTAGGCAATTGTCGTTGTTTGCGATATGCGAACAATCTGTTTGCCAGTTGAAGGTAATTGAACTGTTGCTGGCAACCAAAACAGGCGGCGCAGGATTAAGTGTTGCGCATGGAGGATTGTTACATCCTGCGTTGGGATTGGTAAATCCCGTACCGAAATTTCCTCCTGATGCAGTAACGCGAAGCATTTGAGGAACACCAATAATCGATATATCATTGTCGATGCCGTTAATGGTAAAATTCACCAAATCACCAGCCTGCACAGTTGTCGTAAAACTGGGTAAACTTGTAACGGGATCAACAAATGGCGCACTAACAATTGGTGGATTGTTGTTACCACAGGCAGTTACTACAATTTGAATTTCACGAAAAATTTCGGCGACCAATTGGCCACATTTGTAGGCTTTAACATTTACTACAGAAACATAATTTCCAGTTTGGTTCGGCGTAAAAGTGATTTCACCTGACGAAAAATTGAGCGTCGTTGGCACTGCTGGTCCAAAAGGCGCAATCGGAGAAAACCCTGGAGTGAAGACCAAATTAGGCGGAACTGTAGATGTAAAATCCTCACCCTGAAGCCAATCTAAAGATGGAGCATAAGAATACACGAGTGAATCTTGGTCTACATCGTAAGCATTATGATTGTATACAAAGGGATTATTCACGCAAATTACCAAAGCTGGAACCTGAGCAAATACAGGCGAAGAATCGAAGCATGGAGATTCATTCAATCCATTAAACGGATACATTACAGCACGAAGTGTAAATCCTAAATTAGGCTGGGGATCGAAACTCAAATTCGTAATGGCTAAGTTTCTACAACATTCATCAAACGTAAAAACCCAACCTTGAGGTGGCGGTACACCAGCTAAACTGATAGGATTCGACCTGAGCACAATTTCTTGTACCTCGCCGTCATCGTCGGCAGCTCCGCCGCAAACAAAACTTAATCCACTACAAACTGGAGAAATATCATTCACCGATATCAAATTCAAGGGAATTGAACTGATGGTTGGGTGATTGTGAACCCTCAAAGCGATTGGCAAAGCGAGTTCGTTTCCATTGCAATCGCGGTAAAGTTTTAAGGTGAAAATGTAAGTTCCATCGCCTTGGCATGCCCAGGTTATTTCACCTCCCATTAAATGCGTAGCGTCTGCGCGAGATTGCATCAGGAAGAGAAAACAAAAAATTGTGAGTCGATAAAACATTTTCATGCTTCGGTAAATTTATAAAAATGGATGAATCAGCGCATTGAATTATCTTTCACAAGTAAATATTGGTTTATTTTTAAATAACTTAGCCTGTTGCAGAATCTAAAACATCCTTGTTGATGAAACACATGTCCATACTTTTCTTTTGGGTTTCGATCTTTGTATTTGCTGTATTCAATGATATTTCAGCACAAACAGTGTTGGTTTACT
>CANHIS010000024.1 GCA_947460255.1 Bacteroidota bacterium | reverse complement strand
TGGAATGCTGATGAAAGGCAAGTATTGGATTGATGAATACCAGTATTTATGTGCAGATGGTACATATAAATATGTTCTTGATAGAGGTATTTTTCTTTACGATGAAAAAGGAAATGCGCTTCGAATGATTGGAACGATGCAAGACATTACTGCGTTGAAGCAAAGTGAAGCAACTTTGATCCAGTTGAACGACGCATTGCAACACCGAGCCACTCAGTTGATGGGATTTAACAAAGAGTTGGAACAATTTGCTTACATCGTTTCGCATGATTTACAAGAGCCTTTGCGCATGATATCTTCATTTATGCAGCTTTTGTTGAACAGCAAAGAAATATCGATGACAGAGCGAACCGAACAATATGTAGGTTTTGCTATTGATGGCGCCAATAGAATGAAGCGCTTAATTCAGGATTTGCTAACATATTCGAGAGTCGGTACAACTGAAGAAGATTTTGCAGAATTAAATATGATGGAAATTGTTCGAGATACCTTGTTGGTTTATCAGCAGATGATTCGAGAAAGGGATGCGAAGATTTTTTTAGGAGACTTACCCGAAATACGTGGAATTCGATCGCTGTTGCAACAAATTATTGATAATCTACTTTCAAATGCAATAAAGTATAACGATAAATCAAGTCCTGAAATTCACTTTGGATACTCGGAAACTCCAACCCATCATGTTTTTACAGTGAAAGACAATGGAATAGGAATCGATCCAAGGCAACATGATTTAATCTATTTGCCTTTTAAGCGACTTCACAACAAAAACGAATATTCAGGAACGGGAATAGGATTAGCAGTGTGCAAAAAGATTGCGGAGAAGCACCAAGGCCAAATTTGGGTAGAAAGCAAGTTATCTGAAGGAAGTACTTTTTACTTTTCAGTTCACAAGTGAAGAATTAATTTTAACTAATCAAGTTTAAGTTATTCGATAATTTTTCTCAGTCTTTCCTCTTTTAAGGGTTTGGATATGAAGTCTTGTACAGCAGAATAGCCAAGAGCTTTTTCTTGGTCTTTGGGATCAATGGAAGAAGTTAGCATGTAAACTTTCAGGTTCAAGTTTTTGCTTAACAGGTTATCTAAAAAATCCCAGCCATTCATTACAGGCATGTTGATATCTAGGAAAATCGCATCAGGTAACTGGTCTGTATTGGAGGAAATCTCCGAAAATGCTCTTTCCGCCTCACTAAATGTTTTACATGCTATTTGAGGAAAGTGTTTTTTTAGTAGGCGTTCGTTCAAAAGATTGTTGATCAAATCATCATCTATAAACCATATAGATTGATGATTTTCAGCAGTTTGTGTTTTGCTCATGTCTCGCTGTTCCATTTTTTGTTTCTCCGTTACCACCGATTCACTCATTTCCACGATAACTGAATCTAGTTCCTCTGCCGTTGTTGCAAGGTTATGCAAAAGTTGGTTAACCTCAGCTTTTAAAAATTCATCTTCTTTTAATTGGTTTGATATGGCCATTATCTTAGCCACAGGATGCCGTAGTTCGTGCGAAGTAAGTGTGGCGAATTTTTCAAGACTCTTTACATACTTTGTAATTTTGAATTCATCGGATTTTTGCTTAGAAATATCCGACCACAAACCGAGAATTCTCAAAGGTTTTCCGTTTTCATCCCTTTTAAAGGTTTTTCCTCTGCTAGCAATCCACTCATAATTACCATCAACATTCTTAAATCTCATTTCCACATCAAAAGAATCCAATTCTCCTGAAATCATTTTTTGGGTTATTTGATCAATTTGGGCGTAATCATCGGGATGTATTTCAACGCTCCAAGCACTAATTTTCTTCTGAAGATTTTCGTTTTTTGAGTAACCGAGCATGGTGTAACATGACTCGCTAAAGTAAAGATCATCATTAAGAATATCCCAATCCCAGATACCATTTTTATTTCCTTCAACAGCAAATTTCCATCTTTCTTCGCTCATACGAAGTTCTTTCTCCGCTAGTTTTGTGGCTGTAACGTTCATGCCATAACACGCAACTCCGGTAATTTCCCCGTTTATCTCGATCGGGTTAAACGACACCTCAAAAAATTGATCATTTATTTCATAATCAAGGATAAACCTTACTCCATCAAGAGCTTTAATGAACTGAGATTTCCAAAACTCGTTGGTTTCTGGATCGACGTTTATATTTTCGTAAATGGCTTCTCCGGCTTTTACTGGCTTTCCCCAGAATTTCTGGTATTCCTCAGCGAAATAATCATTGTAAGCTACTATTTTGAGTTCTTTATCGATAGACCAAATGCTAGTTTTACTAAAGTTGTTGATTAAAGAATTGATGTTGCCATGGGCTTCTTCAATTTTCTTATTTAACTCCTCCTCAATGGTAATGTCCTTTCCTATTAATTGTAATTCTTGCTGTGAATTATTGGAGATTGCTATATTTAAAATCTCCCATGAAACCAAAATTGTTTCTTGGTTTGGCTTTATGAGTTGCGTTATGATACTATCGACTTTCCAGTCTTTTAGCTTATTTTTTAGGAGTGTGTCAAGTCTGTTTGAATCTTCTGAATTTAGATAGTTTGAAATATTATGACTGTTTAAATTACTCTTTTCTATTCCAGTTAATTGTAAAAAAGGCCGATTGGCAAAGAGAATTTCACCGTTTATTGAAATTCTGATGATGAAACGGTTTTGAGAGTCTGCTATACTTTGCAGCAATTGTCGATCTTTTTTAAGATATTTCTCTTTTAAAACTTGCTCTGAAACATCCTGAATTGTGCCGATAAATCTCCATGGTTCATTTCTAGTGTCTCTTAATGATTCACCAATACACTTTAGATATTTCAATCCTGATTTGGGATGAATAATTCGGAAGTTTATTTCAAGTTTGCCGCCATTCTTTTTTTTATCAATCCATTCAGAGAAGACCATAGGATAATCTTCTGGATGAATAACATTGTTTATTATGTCTGGGGTGTTGTTCAGACTCGAAAATTGTACACCAAGGATTTGAGAAATTCGAGGGTTAAACAACCATTTTTTCTTTTTGAAATCGTAGTCAAATATTCCAAGATTCGAAATGTCGGTGGCTAACTGCAAGCTACTCACAGTTGCGCGTAAAGCATTTTTTATTTCAATCTGAGAAGTTACATCTGTAAATTCGAAATAATAGCTAAGCTCATCGCTTGCTTCGAGGGTATGACCTGTGAAATCGATTTTTAAACTTGAACCACTGCTTGGATTCATGCGTAATTTGCCAGAAACTGATTGACCTTCATTGAGTTGATTTTGTAACAAAATCGAATGAGGCAGATCGTTGGGATTAAGACCGTTTTCTGTAAGAACTTTCCAAAGAAGTTGACCAGCTATTTCTTGTTGAATCTGAAATAGCTTACCAAAAGCTGCGTTGTAATGGATGAGTACGAAGTTTGAATCTGTTAAACAGCCTGCATGGATGCTCTTGCTGAACAATGTCTTAAACAAGTTTGCATTCATCGTTTTACCGCTCATCACATTTTCAGTAGATTATCACTACACCAAATTATGAAAAAAACTTTCATCTGATTAATTCTTTTCTTCGAATCTCTGTTTTTGTTTTTTTCGATCTTATTGAAACAACGACTAATTTTAGATAATTCTTAGATGTGTATGTTATTTATATACAAGTGGATTAAAAAAAACGAATGATTTGAAAAAATAAGTTCCTATCTAGTATCTTATTTTTGATTATGCATGCGGGTAATAATAAGCGTCAACATTTGTCATAAAAGTTAATTTACGGCATCTTTTAGTGTTATTTGGGAGGGGCTTTTACACACAACGCTTTAAAGCAAATGATTTTTTGTAGATCATTTGCCATTCTATAACTTTACGAAGTTTAAAAGTATCATTGAATATTTATCCTTTCAAACAATCATTTAGTGTAACTCAGTTAGTTTATTTTCGTTAAGCACCCTTGAATAACTTCTTATGAAGCATTTGTATTTTCGATATTTCTACAATTCTATTGCTCTTATTTGACGTTTCTGAATGAACAAACGGCTACAAATATTAGTGGTAGAGGACAATGCAGGAGATTATCTTCTCATTGAACAAATGCTTTTGGAAATCCGAGATTTTCAAAAAGACATCATCCATGTTGATGCATTAGCTGAAGCAATTCAAAACATACAAAAGAAAAATTTCGATGTTATCCTGCTAGATTTATCTCTTCCAGATAGCTACGGGATCGATTCATTTTTTCGAATCAGCCAAAATGCACCTCAAACGCCTGTTTTGATCTTGTCGGGATTGAACGACATGAAATTTGCCCATGATGCCGTAAAAAATGGAGCTCAAGACTATCTTGTTAAAGGTGAATTTGAAGAAAAGTTACTGGCTAAATCTATAACATATAGTATAGAGCGAAAGAATAGCATAGAGCTACTCAGAGAAAGTCAAGAAACCTACAGATTACTTTTTGAAAACAACCCAATCCCAATGTACATTAGGGAAAAGGATTCTTTCAAAATAGTTGGAGTCAATCAATCTGCGGTAAATCACTTTGGATATTCGGAAGAGGAATTTCTCCAAATGACTGTTACAGAGTTGCATCCGCCCGAGGAAATTGATTTTTTGTTAAAGACCATTGCCGAATCTGAAGGAAATTACAATGCACCAGAAATCTTTCGTCATGTCTGCAAAAATGGAAAAATCGTTTTTGTAGAATGTCGAGTAAGGGAAATGTTGTTTCAAGGAAACCTTTGCTATTTGGTGCTTGCCGACGATATTACTGACAAGCGAAGAGTTCAGGAAGAGGTGTATATTCAAGCCAATATTCTGAAGAATGTTCGAGACACAATCTTTGTTACAGACCGAAAAGGTGTTATCACTTATTGGAATGAAGGTGCAGAGGAAACTTTTGGATATAGTCGCGAGGAAATGCTTGGGAAAAGCTACGAAACACTCTATGCAGAAATCGATAAACATCTGGTAAGGAAAGAAATACAAGATGTTTTTGGTGGTAATTTGACGCAATGGGAATCCAAATTGATTACTAAAAACGATAAGATCATTTGGTCCGATAACAAAGCCTCCTTGTTATACGATGATAAGGGTAGAGTATCTGGATATATTCGAGCTTGTAAAGACATCACGTTAAGCAGAAAGTATGGCGAAAAGCAGAAAGAAACGGTGGCCATGCTTAATTCGATCTTCAATACAGTAGATCAAGGAATTATCTTATTGGAGCCGCAAGGCCGCATTAAGGCTTTCAATCTAACGGCCAATAAACAAAGCATCCAATTGATGGGGCGTGAGTTGCAAGAAAGTTCTTCTTTCATAGATTATATTTTGGATGATATGCAAGCGGCTTGGTCGGATCAATTTAGCCGAGCAAAATCGGGCGAGCAGGTACATGATGAATTGGTTTATCGGTTCCGACCAGGTGCAGAATTTTGGTTTGGTATGAGTTTTAGTCCGGTAACCGATGAGAACGAAAATGTGCTTGGAGTTTGTGTGAGCATGATCGACATCACCGAAAGGAAAAAAGCAGATGATCGCTTCAGAAGTCAGTACATTGAAATCGAAAACAACAACAAAGAGCTCGATAAGTTAATTAAAGTGCTTTCTCACGATTTACGGGCTCCGATGAATTCTGTAAATGGTTTGATTGCGTTGGCTCGTGAAGAAAAGAATCCCGCAGAATTTGCAAATTATCTTAACATGATGGAGAAATCGGTTAAGAAATTGGAGTCTTTCACCAATGATATGATATCATCCTTGAAAAGTAGGGGCTCTGTTCATCAAACTGAATTGAAGCCCGCCGATTTAATTTCGGATATCATCGATGATCTTCGTTTTTCAGCTGAAGCTTCAGGTATTCGGTTTGAAAATTTATTGCCTGATGATTTAATTGTAAACACTGATGCTTCAAGGCTTAGAATCATTTTTAGCAATTTGATTGCAAATTCAATTCGTTATCACGACGCTTCGAAGCAAGATAAATATGTAAGAATCAGTGCTGAGAAATTCCCAATGCTGACCGTGTTTTCAGTTCAAGACAATGGAATTGGGATCGCTCATGAACACCACGGTAAAATATTCGATACATATTATAAGGTTGGAACAGCTGAAGGAAGTTCAGGGTTAGGCCTTTCGAATGTGCGAGATTCTGTATCAAAACTGCAAGGTACCATTGAAGTTGAATCAGAGTTGTCTGTTGGGACTACATTTAGGATTAATATTCCTTACACCTGATTATCAGATTCTGCTTGTTGATTAATTGCTTCCTGAGTACTTTTACCTCATGAGCATTCCGCAGGATAAATTAGATTCAATCGACTTGAAAATTCTGAAGTTACTTCAGGAAGATGGTCGAATTACCAATCTTGAGTTGAGTACTCAAATTGGTTTGTCGCCTGCTCCCACTTTAGAACGTGTTAAAAAGCTGGAGAAATCTGAAATTATTGAAAGTTACCACGCACATCTGAATAGAAGTAAACTTAAGTTAGGAGTGAGTGTTTTTATTCAAATTACACTGAGCAGGCAAGTTGAGAATGTGATCAATCGATTCAAGGAGAAAATTAATTCGATTCCTGAGATCATGGAGTGTTACCAAATTACTGGCAATGCAGATTATCTGATGAAAGTCCTTGTTCAAGACATACCTGCATTTGAAAAGTTGATTTCGTCCACTTTCAGCAAAATGGAGGAGATCGGACATGTTCAAACGATGCTTATCATTTCAGAAATGAAGAATTCGCATGTTCTACCATTGAAATACGATAGGTAAGATGAATGTTGAACAAGTAAGGCTTTACTGCCTTTCGTTACCAGTTGTAACTGAAGATCTACCATTTGGCCCACAAACATTGGCACTAAGAATTGGCGGGAAGATTTTTGCTTTGTTGCCCATCGATAATCCAGGATCTATCAATTTAAAGTGTGATCCGGAAAGGTCAATTGAATTGCGAGAAGAGTTCCCACAAATAACGCCTGGGTATCATATGAATAAGAAATGGTGGAATACTGTTCATTATGAGGATCTCCCTACGAAAATGGTAGAGGAATTAATTTGTCATTCATACAGCTTAGTATTAGGAACACTAACGAAGAAAGAAAGAGCGATATTAGATATCTAATTTTATAAAAAGAAAAACGCTCAAATGTCTAAAAGATTTAAGCCTGCTATGGGCTTTATTTTCGCTACTTTATTGATTGATGTTACAGGGCTTGGCATTATTATACCAGTATTTCCAAAACTTATTCAACAACTAACCGGTGCATCCTTAAGTGTGGCTTCAGAGTATGGCGGTTGGCTTCTTTTTGCATTTGCCATTATGCAGTTTATTTTCTCTCCAATTTTGGGAAATTTAAGCGACCAATATGGTAGAAGACCAATTTTACTTTTGTCGCTTATTGGCTTCGCGATCGATTATTTACTGCTTGCTTTTGCTCCTAATTTATTTTGGTTGTTTATAGGAAGGCTTATTGCTGGTGTAATGGGGGCAAGTATCACTACAGCAACAGCTTACATAGCAGACATTAGCACGCCAGAAAAAAGGGCACAAAACTTCGGAATGGTAGGAGCTGCTTTTGGATTGGGCTTTATCATTGGTCCGGTGGTAGGTGGTTTGTTAGGACAATTTGGTGCGAATGTGCCTTTTCTTGTTGCAGCAGCTCTAACGTTTCTCAATTTCCTTTATGGCTACTTCATTTTACCCGAATCTTTGGAATTAGAGAATCGCAGAAAATTTGAATGGTCCCGGGCAAATCCCTTCAGTGCAATTATCCGATTGCGTCGATTTCCAATAATTGGCGGATTGGTTATTTCATTAGTGTTAATCTACATTGCATCACATGCTGTTCAAAGCACATGGTCGTTTTTTACAATGGAGCAATTTAAATGGGATGAAGCTGCCGTTGGTTATTCTTTGGGATTTGTTGGAATCTTGGTTGCAGTTGTTCAGGGCGGATTAATTCGCGTGATAAATCCGAGATTGGGCGCTAAACGGTCTGTTTATTTTGGACTCATCTTATATGCGATTGGATTAACGTTTTTCGGATTAGCATCAGCAAGCTGGATGATGTATGCTGCGTTGGTGCCATATTGCTTGGGTGGAATTTGTGGACCATCCTTGCAAGGAATTATGTCTTCGCAGGTTCCGGCAAATGAACAAGGAGAACTTCAAGGAGCCTTAACGAGTTTGGTGAGCTTAACGTCAATTGTTGGTCCGCCAGTAATGACGGGGTTGTTTGCAAAGTTTACATCACCTAATGCACCGATATATTTTCCTGGCGCAGCATTTATTTTGGCTGCAATTTTATGTTTAATGAGTTTATTCGTTGCGATGAAAGTTCTTTCGCATTATACAGTTCCAGAATTAGAAAGAAAATAGGCCAATCATCAAGTTTTTACGCATTGATGATTGGCTCAATATGGTTTACGAATTTTGATAAGCAATTGCAAATTCTGTGGCGAATTGCTCTATGGATGTGGATGTTACGCTGTTCGTGGATGGATGAAAATCTTCGATGAGGGCACCGCTGTTAATTGATTTCGAAAATTCGATGTAGAGATTGGCAAGACTTTCTGATAAGCCTGCTCCAATCATACCATTGCGAGCATCTTCATAGGTAAATGTAACCCACGGAAGCTCAGGTTTGCCAATTGAATTTCCTAAAACAAGGGTTGCTTCTTTGAAAGATAAAGCTCTTTGTCCGATGAGATTTTGGTGATTAAAACCAGTGAAATCCAAAGCTAGCATTCGCTTGACAGCATAATCGGCGATATCGTTGGTATGAATCATGCCGAATGCTACGTCTTCATTAATTGGAAAACCGCCATGAATGTTCATGTTTTTAATAATTTGAATATTCCCGAAGAAATTTTGCATGAAGAAACCGGCACGGATGGCTAATGAATTTAGGTTTTTAATCTTCTTCAGCTTTTGTTCGAAGTAATGAAGTCCGAGAATAACTCCTGAATTTTCTTCCAAATGTGCACCAACGCTGCTTAATGCCACAACATGTTTGATCCCAGAGTTTTCAACTGCTAATGCAAGAGCATCCGCTGTGTCGAACTGGTATTTCCGGAAATCGGTTGTTTGAAAATTTGGTGGGATTAGTAGGTAGGCTGCGGTGGCTTCTTTGAGCAATGCTGAGAGAAAAGCGGTATCTTGAAGATCACCGATTGCTGGCAATGCGCCAAGATCGATGAGTTCTTGAATATGCTCAATATTTCTACTAACAACGGTTACCTTTTTGTTTGCAAGGAGTAGATTTTTGGCGATTCTTTTTCCAGTGTTTCCAGACGCCCCTGTAATGATGTACATGATTAAAAATTTTAAATGTTTCGACAAACATACATACTAGTATGTATGTTTTTAATGGTTGTATTATATTCTTTACTAAACCGTTTGAGATCAGTTGATTAAATTTCTAAAAATTACAACTGTAGATAAGGTAGGGGTGAGTTTTTGATAAAAAAATCTTGATGACAAACTTCTTATTCATTAATGGCAATCAGTTCATTTACGGTGTAGTTGAAAATTCTTTTTTAAAGAAGTCAGTATATTCAACTAGGTCAAGATTTAATTGATTAAAGTTTTATAAAGTTGTGAGCCAATTTTTTAATTGGTTGATGCATTGATCAAATGCCTTTTTACTTTGAAGGGCTTTTGCCATCGAGAAAGATCCTTCAATAGAAGACAGAACAAAAAGTGCAAGTTCATCAGGATCAGATTCGTTTCTGATGAGTCTCTTCTTTTGTGCATTTCTAAATGCATTGGCGATCATCCTTCTTTGCTCAGCTAAAATAAATTGCAAGCGGTTGCGAAATCCTTCATCGAGCGGAGCCATTTCCTGCACTAAATTGTTTAGCGGGCAGCCAAGTTTAGCGTCTTCATCGGATTTTAAGATGTGTTTTTGGTGGTAATCCAATAAAGTTATTATGGAACCTATAGGATTCTCTTGGTTTTCTTCAGCTTTTTTCCAAAGATTCAAATAGTTTGGCCGCAAGATTTCATCAACAATAGCATATCCGAGACTAAGTTTATCTGGGAAATAATGATAAAATGCTCCTTTGGTTATTTGAAGATCTGAGAGCACTTTATCTGTTCTTAATCCCTGAAAGCCACTTAAATGTAAGGCTTTGTAATTTTGTGTTAAAAGAAGATCTCGGGTTGCTTTCATGGTGCTAAGATACTTATTGGTATGTTAAAATTATTAACCATTTTTGAGAAACCTTAAAAACAAACATGATTTTTCCATTATTTGCGGTGTGAACAACAAGAAAAATACAAAGGGGAAAGGTAACCGTCCGCCGGTAGATTACGGCGCTTGTTTAGTTACCCGCCATATACTCGATGAAGGGATGAAAGTTGGCTTTATGTACAGGGAAGTACCTGAAGATGATTTCGATAGTGGCTGGCGTTTTTTATCAGGCAAGGAAGATGATGAGTACATGGAACAGGAGCAGAATTCATTTATTACAGATGTTGACATGGTAATTGTTTTAGACAATGCTATTCGTCATTATCTACATTTGCCATTTGGAACCGAACTTGAGCGGGTAGGGGATAAGTTTGTTGCATTGGAGGAATAATTTCATTTGAAAAACCGAAGGGCTTTATGAATCAGTTTATTGTCGACTTTGAAATACCTGAAGAATTATCGGATGAGTTTATTGCATTGATTCCAAAGCACCGTGAGCATATCAACAACTTGATGGATAATGGTTTGGTTCTTTCATATGCTTTATCCTTAGACAGATCGAAGGTTTGGGCGACCATAAATGCTGAATCGGAGCATGAGGTAGAGGATATCATAGCAACGTTTCCATTGATCAATTTTATGCAGGCGACAGTGTATGAGTTGGAGTTTTACAACGCAACAGGAAGTGGTTTGCCTGCAATTTCTTTGAACTGAAGCGGGATTAGGGGTTGTGTGCCATAACGGAAAGAGGAGTTTTAAAACGTGTACGTTTTTTCTTTTCACGCAGTGACGGTTTAAACCGTCACTGCGTGAAAAGAAAAAGTACCGAATTACCCAGTATTCACTGACGGATAAACCCCATGCATCCTTAGTAAATCATTGTGCTCCTCAATAAATCCTTTCACACAATGATATTCCTTATGACCTTTTATTTCCTCCACAACCTTCTCCATACTTGAATCTGATACCGAAAAAGCCAAGTATCCCTTCTGCCACGAAAATTTCTCAGCAACCAAGTTTTCAAAATTTACATAATGAGAACTGCTGCCCTTCACATGTTTCAGTACCTCTGCTACACAGCGCTGAGGATTCAATAAAAACAAACAGTGAACATGGTCTTCAGTACCACTTAGTATGCGCGACGGACAGCCCATCTCATCTAATAATTTTGAAATAAAGCCATATAGATACAACTCCATTTCAGGCCGTATCATAGGCAATCGATCCTTGGTCGACCAAATGGCATGAATCCAAATTTTTGAAGAAGAATGAGACATGTTTTGTTGTTCTTTTTTGTATTCGTCCACCTGAAACCTACAGTATGAAGTTTGCAATGTTGTTTCATGCCGATCGTTAACTCCAAATGTAAAAAGCACTTTTAGTCGAAATGCTAGAAGTGGAAGGATTCTGTTCACAGTTGTTGTGAAAAAAATCTTGATACTTCATTAATTTTGAATGCATTAGTTCAATAAGGGGATCGGATTTCCGAAAAACGGCCCAGCGACTGCAGTGGAAAGCCCGCAGTCCCGATTTTTTCAATCGGGGCGAGGACTTGTAACGTAAGGCGCGCCCGTGGCCCCAAAACACATTGCTTCTCTTTATCTTCGCCTTTCAATTTCAAGTTTCAAATTCACATGCTCAACCGTATATCGCTAGTATTCTGTGTAATAGCATCGATTTCATTGTCGGCACAGAAGTCAAAAAACGCAAAATCCGAAACCCCCAAAGATTGGAATGTGAGCAGTCCTGGAGAGCCGGCAAAAAATGTGAGTTTTTCGCTTGACGAAGGCACTTGGATGAACCTCGATTTAAGTCCTGATGGCAAACAAATCGTGTTCGATTTGCTTGGTGATATTTACATAATGCCCTCTTCTGGAGGAAACGCGACTTGCCTCAGGGCAGGATATCCCTATGAAGTGCAACCGCGATTTTCGCCCGACGGCAAAAAGATTTCATTTACTTCTGATGCTGGTGGTGGTGACAATATTTGGGTGATGGATCTGTCTGGCGCCAATGCCAAACAAGTCACAAAGGAAGATTTCCGATTGTTAAACAATGCCGAATGGACTCCCGATGGCGAATACCTGATCGCTCGGAAACACTTCACTGCCACACGTTCTGCTGGAGCTGGTGAACTTTGGATGTATCACATAAATGGCGGAGCAGGATTACAGCTCACAAAAAAGAAGAACGACCAGCAAGATGCCGGTGAACCTGCAGTTTCTAAAGATGGTCGTTATGTTTACTACAGTGAGGATGTTTATCCCGGAGGATACTTTCAATACAACAAGGATCCAAATTCTCAGATCTATATCATCAAACGTCTTGACCGACAAACTGGCAAAACAACTTCCACCGTTCAAGGACCTGGTGGAGCTGCTCGTCCTGTACTCTCAAATTCAAATAAACACCTCGCTTTTGTTCGTCGTGTGCGCGAAAAATCGGTTTTGTTTGTTCGTGAACTATCAACAGGTATAGAAAAGCCGATTTACACTGAACTTAGTAAAGACCAACAGGAGGCATGGGCGATTTTTGGTGTTTATACAAACTTTAGTTTCACACCCGATGATCAATCAATTATCATCTGGTCGAAAGGAAAAATTAGGAAGATTCAAGTTGATTCAGGCAAGGAAGAGATTATCCCTTTCAATCTTACTTCAAATCATCAAATAACCAATGCTTTACACTTCGAAAAACAAGCAGCCGAGGACACCGTTTCAATTAAAACTATTCGGCATGCTGTTACAACACAAGATGGTAAAAGTTTGATTTTCAATGCTGTTGGATACCTTTGGTTGAAGGATTTACCTGCAGGAAAACCGCAAAGATTAACTTCGTCTTCTGCTTTCGAATTCGAGCCATCAATATGTACCCAGAAGCCATGGATGGTTTATGTATCATGGTCCGACACTTCCATGGGCGAAATCAAGTTAATGGATTTTAGCAAGGGAAATTCCACTAAAACCATCAGCATGGGAAAGGGCATCTACAGAACGCCTTCAATCTCGAATGATGGAAAATTCGTGGTTTATATCAAAGAAGAAGGTAACGATCACCAAGGATTTTCGCATTGCACTGAACCTGGAATGTATCTGTTAAATCTAGAAACAAACGAGCACAAATTAATCTCTACAGAGGCTGAATTTCCAAGATTTTCGGCAGATGGTAGTAAGGTTTACTATCAAACGGGCGGTTATCTTTTTGGGTCTTTGGAAAAAGCTTTTAAAAGTTGCGATTTGTCTGGAAACAACATTCAAACACATTACACTTCAAAATATGCAAATAGCTACATTTTGAGTCCCGACAACAAATGGTTAGCATTTACAGAACTATTCAAAGTATATGTAACGCCTTTCATTCAAACAGGAAGTGCTATTGATTTAAGTGGCGGAAATGATGCATATCCTGTAAAACTTGTTTCCACAGAAGCAGGCATTTCGGTGCATTGGACACAAAATGATTACAAATTGCATTGGACTTTAGGCGACGAGTATTTTGAAGTGGATGTAGCTGCGTTTTTAAACCCCAATGCAGTTGGCGATAAAGCACCAAAGCCGATTGAAAAGGGGATTAAAATTGGCCTTCAACTGCTGCACGATAAGCCCCTTGGTATGTTTGCATACACCAATGCACGAATCATAACGATGAATGGCGATCAAGTTATTGAAAATGGTACCATCCTCGTTGAAAACAACCGAATTGTAAAGGTTGGAAACGCTGCCGAAATACTCCAACCAGCCAACTCAAAAGTGATCGATTGTAAAGGAAAAACAATCATGCCTGGACTCATCGACGTACATGCACATTTAGGAACTTTTAGATATGGCTTGAGTCCGCAGCAGCAATGGTCTTATTATGCCAACCTCGCCTTTGGAGTAACCACTACTCACGATCCTTCATCGAATACAGAAATGGTTTTTTCTCAAAGCGAAATGGTGAAAACTGGGCATATGGTTGGACCGCGAATTTACTCGACAGGGATTATTCTTTATGGCGCCGATGGCGATTTTCGTGCACAGATCAATAACCTAGAAGATGCACGTTTTGCCTTGCGCAGAACAAAGGCTTTTGGAGCATTTAGCGTAAAAAGCTACAATCAACCAAGAAGAAATCAACGCCAGCAAGTAATTGCAGCTGCTCGAGAAATGAACATGCAAGTTGTTCCAGAAGGTGGATCACACTTTTTACACAACATGAGCATGATTTTAGACGGCCATACTGGAATAGAACACAACATTCCAGTGCATGATATTTATAATGATGTGGTGAAGCTTTGGTCTTCGTCGAAAACAGGTTACACGCCAACATTGATCGTGAATTACGGATCGGTTAATGGCGAATATTTCTATTACCAAAACGAAAAGGTTTGGGAAAACAAGCGATTGATGAATTTTACGCCACGAGCTCTAATTGATCCACGCGCACGTCATCGTACCATGATTCCTGCTGAAGAATATCAAAACGGACATTTACTTGTTTCGCAGTCGTGTAAAAAATTGGCCGACGCTGGTGTAAAAGTGAATTTGGGAGCACATGGTCAAATTCAAGGATTAGGAGCACACTGGGAATTGAAAATGCTTGCCGATGGCGGATTAACACCCCTTCAAGCAATCCGAAGTGCCACCATGAATGGTGCATTTTACTTGGGCTTAGAAAAAGAAATTGGCTCACTTGAAGAAGGAAAGCTTGCCGATTTTTTAGTGCTCGATGAAAATCCATTGGAGGATTTAAACAATATCGTCACCATAAAATATACAGTTGCAAATGGCCGTTTGTATGATTCTATGACGATGCAGGAAACAATCACAGGCAATAGAACAAGATTGCCTTTCTATTTCGAAAGTGAATTTGGCAATAACGATTTTCACTTCCATGAAGAAACAGGTTGTTTTCAGGGACATTCATGCGGATGTCGAAAATAATCTTTAAAAAACGTGCTACTTACTGAACACTTCTATCTTTGCGCCAAAATAATCAAGTAATGACCGATACTACACCGAAAAGAAGCATTGTTCAAGCCGCTGCCAGATACGGCATGTACATCGGTATGCTGCTGATCTTGATTCAAACGATTCAGTATTTAGCTGGACTTTATGTATCATTCTTTTTTTCAATCACTACAGGATCTTTGTTTGTTGCTGCCATCGTGATGTTAATTCGAAACTACAGAGACAACGATTTAAACGGTTGGATGACTTATGGTCAAGGCGTATCGATTGGTTCCCTTTCTTCTGTTGCTGGAGGATTGATATACGGAGCCTTCATGCTGATTCTAGTGATGTTAGTAGACACATCATACATGGATGAACTGCTTATCCAAACTCAGGAAATGATGGAATCTTCTAATGTTCCACCTGATCAAATTGAAAAAGCAATCGATCAAATGCAGGAGAATTCCTCGCCTTGGGGATTTGCTTACGGCCCTATTTTTCAATTTGGAGTTTCAGGCTTGATTGTTAGCCTAATTGCCTCGATATTTTTTCGCAAGAATCCTGAAAGTACTTTCGACCAAGACACGCTCTGATGCTTGATATTTCTGTAGTAGTTCCACTTTACAATGAAGACGAATCGCTGCCTGAACTGGCAGAATGGATCAATAAGGTCATGCAAGAAAATCGCTTCAGCTATGAAGTGATTTTTATTGATGATGGAAGCACCGACAAAAGCTGGGCAGTAATTGAAGAGTTGCACAAAAAGAATCCATCATTCAAGGGAATTCGGTTTCGAAGGAATTATGGAAAATCTGCTGCTCTAAATTCAGGATTTGCCATCACTGAAGGAAATGTAGTGATTACCATGGATGCAGATCTTCAGGACAGTCCTGATGAAATTCCAGATCTCCACAGAATGATCACGCAAGAAGGATTGGATCTAGTTTCAGGTTGGAAACAAAAACGCTTCGATCCGATTACAAAAACGCTTCCGACTAAACTCTTTAATTGGGCCGCACGGCGGATGAGTGGCATTTATCTTCACGACTTTAATTGCGGATTAAAAGCCTACCGGGGAGATGTTGTGAAGAATATTGAAGTTTATGGTGAAATGCACCGATACATTCCAGTATTGGCAAAGTGGGCAGGATTTAAAAAGATTGGAGAAAAAGTAGTTCAACACAGAGCCCGGAAATACGGAACAACCAAGTTTGGATGGGAACGCTTCGTAAACGGGTTTCTCGATTTGTTGAGCATTACTTTTGTTTCGAAATTCGGAAAAAGACCAATGCATCTTTTTGGCCTTTTGGGAAGTCTGAGCTTTTTTATCGGTTTTCTAATTGCTCTTTATTTAACCTATGCGAAATTTGTGCACCAAGCCTACCGTATGACCGACCGACCGATGTTTTATTTCGGCTTGTTTTTTATGGTGATCGGTACCCAGCTTTTCTTGGCTGGATTTTTAGGTGAAATGATCTCAAGAACTGGACACGATAGAAACAATTACCAAATCAAAGAACAACTCACCTGATAAGAATTACTGCCTAATAAATGCTGTTTTACTGCACTACTTGAAGTTTTAATACCATTTATAAAGTCAAATATTCTTATCTCATTTACATTCAATTTTGAATAGTCAAGATTGAATCACATCTTTTTGCTAGTCAATTATTTGTGTTATCTAATGTGTGCCGAAAAGTATATTCAACATGAAAATGTTCAAGGTTTTTTGAGATTGAGATAGAATAGCCTAATTTTAGCATCACAAAATCAAGAACAGCGAGCCGCATACTCAATGATAACTACAAGCAAGGTTTTACTCGTCGCAGTTGGTTCGCTTTTGTTGCTATCAACTTCCTGCAAGAAAGAAGTTTGTAAACAATGCTTTACAGAAGAAACGATCGCAGCATCTGGTGAAAAAGTAACTACCGAAATCGGTCAAGTTTGTGATGAAGAACTCGCAAACACCGATGGTAAAACCTTCACTACAATCACTGGTCCAGCGCGCACATATTGCGAATAATTGTTTATAACCATCGAGTTACGAACAATTCAACCCCATTCTATCCAATATTGCTATTATTGTTGAGCTACAGCCATTTTTGAAGCTGTATATAATTTAACATTTTTTAAAATTCTATATCTTGACCGATCGTAAGCAAACAGTTTACTTTGCGCGTCTTTAAATTTACTATGACAGATATACGAGAAATCAACGAACGCATAGAACGCGAAAGCGCATTCATTGAACTATTGAAACTGGAACTCGATAAAGTCATTATCGGTCAGCAATATATGGTCGATAGGCTGCTCATCGGCTTGTTGGCCAACGGTCACTTATTGCTCGAAGGTGTTCCTGGATTGGCGAAGACTCTGGCGATTAAATCATTAGCACAAACTATTGATGCCAACTTTAGCAGAATTCAGTTTACTCCCGACTTGCTTCCAGCCGACCTTGTAGGCACCATGATCTACAACCAAAAGCAGGAGCAATTCACGGTTCGAAAAGGGCCATTGTTTGCGAACTTTATTCTTGCCGACGAAATCAATCGTGCTCCTGCTAAGGTGCAAAGTGCACTCCTCGAAGCCATGCAAGAACGCCAAGTAACAATCGGCGATACAACCCATAAATTACCTGAGCCATTTCTCGTACTGGCCACCCAGAATCCGGTAGAGCAGGAGGGGACTTATCCGCTTCCAGAAGCGCAAGTAGACCGATTCATGCTAAAAATCGTGATCTCTTACCCAAGCCGTGAAGAAGAACGAAAAATCATTCGTCAAAACCTCACTGCCGAATTTCCAAAACCGACCAAAGTTGTCTCCATCGAGCAAATCATTAAAGCGCGACAAATTGTGAGAGAGGTCTATATGGATGAGAAAATTGAGAGTTACATCGTGAATATCGTTTTTGCAACGCGTTTCCCAGCCGAGGCAGGATTGGCAAAATATCAATCGCTTATCAGTTTTGGTGCTTCTCCGAGAGCATCAATAAGTTTAGCCATTGCAGCTAAAGCATACGCCTTTATTCGCCGTCGCGGATATGTGATCCCGGAAGATGTGCGCGCCGTGTGTCTCGATGTGCTAAGGCATCGAATCGGTTTAACCTACGAAGCCGAAGCCGAAAACATAACTACGGAACATATTGTAGCTGAAATCCTTAACACAGTAGAAGTTCCATAAATCAAGGGAAACAGGTAAATCTTTCGGGCCTAAACAATGCTCGAATTTTCGCCCGAAACCAATTTTATGAACCAAAACGACCTCCTCAAAAAAGTACGAAAACTTGAGATCAAAAGCCGAGGATTATCCTCCGAATTGTTCTCTGGTCAATACCATAGTGCCTTCAAAGGAAGAGGTATGTCGTTCAGTGAAGTACGTGAATACCAACCAGGCGATGACATCAGAACCATCGATTGGAACGTTACAGCACGCTTTAATCACCCATATGTAAAGGTGTTTGAAGAAGAACGAGAACTCACCATCATGCTCGTTGTAGACATGAGCGGTTCCAAAGATTTCGGAACCACCAATATGTTCAAGATGGAAATGGTAACCGAAGTGTGCGCCGTTTTGGCTTTTTCGTCTCTTCAAAATAATGATAAGGTTGGAGTGATTTTCTTTTCCGACAAAATTGAAAAGTACATTCCACCCAAGAAAGGTAAGTCGCACGTATTGAGGATTATTCGCGAATTGATCGATTTTCGACCTGAAAACAAACGAACCAACATCGATCAAGCAATTCGGTTCCTCACCAATGTGACCAAAAAACGCTGTACTGCATTTATTCTCAGCGATTTTCTGGCAACTTCATTTAATGACAGTTTAAGGATCGCTGCGCGGAAACATGATCTCGTTGCACTTCAAGTAATCGATCCACGTGAAGCCACTTTGCCAGATGTAGGCTTGGTGAAATTTCTACACGCTGAAACTGGCGACACACAATGGGTAGATACTTCCGATCGTGCTGTGAGAAAATCCTATGAAGTAACATTCAGAAAACAAGAAGATATCATCAAAAACACCTTCGCCCGAGCTGGTGTTGATCTGGCCGTACTGAACACCAATAAATCGTGGATTCAGCCATTAAGTAACCTTTTGAAAAGAAGAGGCGCAAAATGACAAGTAGAAAGTTGTTATCGTTACTATTTGTTCTGTTCTCTTCTGCTGTTGTAGCACAGAATGCATCGGTGCGTGCTGAAAAATACCGCATGAGAATTGGCGAACAGATTGAACTTTTACTCAAAGCTGAAGCAGCCAAGGATCAAAAAATTATTTGGCCTTCTGTGAGTGATTCAATTGGTCCGTTTTTCGACGTCATTCTCCGCGACACCATCGATACCGTTGCAGCTTCTGGAAACGGCATCGCACTTGAACAACGTATTAAAATTACATCTTTCGATTCAGGCATGCATACGCTACCTGTATTCGATTTTCAATTCATCAATCCTGGAAAGGATACTCAATCTGTTCTTTCGGATCTGCTGAGCATCGAAGTGCTTACCATTCCTGTTGATACAACCCAAGCCATTAAAGACATTCGTGGACTTGAAGATGTTCCGGAAGACTTTACCGATTTAATCTTGTACAGCCTTTTAGCATTAGTGGTTCTAGCGGGTATTGGTTTTGGTATTTATTATTACAATAAGCGTAAGCGGCCAGTTATTGTTCAGGTTCCTAAAGTACCGGTAACACCTCCTTGGGAGATTGCATTGGCAGCACTTGATCGTATCGAAAAGGATGCTGTTTGGAAATCAGGAAACGACAAGCTTTACCATTCATCTATCGCTGAAACGCTTAGAGCCTATGTTGAAGAGCAGTTGAAATTACCAGCTTTAGAATCAACAACCGACGAAACGCTTAGTCTTCTCAAAAGATCACTGAACAAAGTTGAGGCTATCGAGTGTATTCGCAGAGTGCTCACTTTGGCCGATTTAGTAAAATTTGCCAAGGAAAAACCACTTCCAGCTGAACATGTAGCAAGTCTTAATTTCGCCCGAGAGTTTGTTGCATTAACTCGTCCAGAAACTTCACCAACACCAGGAAAGGAGGATTCAAATGGATGAGAATGAAATGTTGAACTTCCCTGAATTGTCGGAAGTTACTTTCGCCAATCCATGGTTGCTTTTGTTGCTGCTCATTTTGCCAGCACTTATAGTTTGGTACATGCTGAGAGGCAAAAAGGCACGACCAGAAATCAGAATTTCAACCTTTGCAGGTTTGAAAAACCAGCGAAAAAGTGCGGTAGTTCGGTTGATTCATTTACCGTTCGTGCTACGATGTTTGGCAATCATGTTGATTATCATCGCGATAGCCAGGCCACAAACCAAACTTTCTTGGCAAGACATGAAGGCTGAAGGAATCGATATTATGATGACGATGGACCTTTCACCTAGTATGTTAGCGCGCGACTTAAAGCCGAATCGATTAGAAGCAGCTAAAGAGGTGGCTCAAGATTTCGTTTCAGGCCGCCCGAACGACCGAATAGGATTGGTGATTTTTTCTGGTGATGCCTTCACGCAGTGCCCGCTTACAATCGATCATTCGGTAATGAAGACGCTGCTTCAGGCTGTTGAGCCAGACTTTCTTCCCGAAGGGACAGCCATTGGACTTGGTTTGGCCACAGCAGTTAATAGATTACGAGAAAGCAAATCGACGTCGAAAGTTGTGATTTTAATTACCGATGGCGAGAACAATGCTGGTTCGGTTTCTCCACTTACGGCTGCCGAAATTGCTCAGCTTTATGGAATCCGTGTTTATACAATTGGCGTTGGAACTCGTGGTGTGGCATATTCGCCCGTTTACCGATATCCGAATGGTCAGTTTGCCTTCGATTATGCAGAAGTACGTATCGATGAAGCTTTGTTGAAACAAATATCTTCAATGACTGGTGGTCAGTACTTTAGAGCCACAAACAATGAAGCGCTCGCGGAGATTTATCAGAAAATCGATGAAATGGAAAAGACCCGTTTCGATTCAACTGAATTTCGTCGCCGCAAGGAAGAGTTTTGGCCTCTTGCCTTTATAGCAGTTTTACTAATTGCCCTAGAATGGCTGCTTCGTAATACACTCATGCGTTCAATTCCCTAAGAAATGCTGCGATTTGCCTATCCAATATTCTTGTGGGGCTTATGCCTGATTCCACTTTACGGACTTCTTTTTTGGAGTCGTATGAACTGGAAGAAGAAAGCCATCAAACGCTTTGGCGATCCGCGTTTGGTGCATCTGCTTATGCCTGATAAATCGAATGCCCGAATCAGAACAAAGTTTTTCTTGATGGCTGGATCATTCCTTTTTTTGGTGATTGGCTTGAGCAATCCTCAAATTGGTTCACGATACGAGGAAGTGAAACGGCAAGGAATTGACTTGGTGATCGCCTTAGACGTGTCGAACAGTATGTTGGCAGAAGACATTCGACCAAGTCGTTTAGAACGCGCCAAGCAAGCCATTGCCAAGCTACTCGATAAGCTCAACGATGACCAGATTGGAATTGTGATTTTCGCTGGTGATGCTTATTTGCAACTACCATTCACTAACGATTTTGCAGCTGCGCGATTGTTTCTATCAGGTGTTACCACCGAAAGTATTCAAACCCAAGGCACTGCAATTGGCACCGCAATCGATTTGTCTGTTCAAGCCCTTCCAAAGGGAAACAATAGAAGTAGAGCCATTGTTGTAATCTCGGATGGCGAGAACCATGAAGACGATGCCATTGGGGCAGCCAAAGCGGCAAAGGAAAAAGGAGTTGTTGTGCACACACTCGGAATTGGATCAGAACAAGGCGCTCCGATTCCAATTGTTGAAGAAAGTGGAAGCCGTGGTTATCGAAGAGATGACAATGGAAATCCAGTGATAACTGCAATGAATCCAGGAATGCTTATGGAAGTAGCTTCGGCCGGTGGTGGGAAATTCGTTCAAGCGTCGAACTCTGATGTTGGTCTCGAAACCCTTGTTGATCAAATCAGTAGCATGCAGAAATCCGAAATGGGTACGCGCGCATTTACTGATTATGAAGACCGTTTTCAATATTTTCTAGGTATGGCATTGCTGCTCTTTTTAATAGAGTTGTTGATCTCTGAAAGGCGCAGCGCATTGTCGAAACGAGTAAATCTTTTTGGAACTAAAAACACCAAATGATGAGAGCATTATTCGCATGGATGATTTTGATTTTCTGTTGTTTCGGTGCCGTTGCGCAGAAAGAGAATAACCACATCCGTAAAGGCAACGAACTCTACAAGCAGAAGAAGTTCAATGAGGCTGAAATTGAGTACCGTAAAGCACTCGATAAGAACAATACAGCAGCGAAAGCCCAATACAACCTGTCGAATACATTGTATCGGCAAAAACGTTACAAGGAAGCTTCTACAATTTTGGACAGCTTATCGACCAAAACGAAAGATCCGAAAGAACTATCAAGACTTTATCACAACCTTGGAAATGCGCTGTTAGAAGACAAAGATTACGAAAGAAGTGCAAATGCCTACAAGAAAGCGTTGAAACAGGATCCAAATGCTGAAGATACACGCTATAATCTTTCGTACGCTATGAAGAAGCTGCAACGCCAGCAAGAACAACAGCAGCAACAGCAACAAAAGAAGCAGCAACAACCTAAAGACAACAATCAACAAAAGCCTAAAGATCCAAATCAGCAACCGCAGCAACCTAAAGAGGAACAACGCAAGCAACAAATTAACCGCGATGAAGCTGAGCAAATGCTCGATGCATTAAACCGTAACGAGAAAGAATTACGCAAGAAGACGGATAAACAAAAAGGCAAGGATGGCGTTCCAGCCAGTGGAAAAGAATGGTAAAGCCATGAAGAAACAATACTTAGTTCTAATTTTTTCCTTTTTTCTGAGCTTGATCAATGCGCAGGAGTTGAAGTTTACAGCCATATCAAATAAAGCAAAAGCTGCTGTAGACGAGCAAATTAGGCTCACATATTCGCTCAATGCGATGGGCAATGCATTTAACCAGCCCGACCTTTCGGCATTTAATGTTTTGATGGGCCCGCAACAGATGTACGGCTCACAAGATTATGGTGGAAAGGTTACACAAACACTTTCGTTCACTTACATTGTTTCAGGTAAAAAGCCTGGAAAATATGTAATTCAACCGGCAAGTATGCGCATCGGGAACGGTTTGATTAAAAGTAATGCCATAGAAATTGAGATTGTACAAGGGCAAAAACAACAGCCACAGCAGTCTAAAACAGCACAGCCAAATCAAGCCAAAAACGGTTCACAAGCTCAACCAAATACTGCAGGCAATGATTTATTCATAAAAGCTACTGTTTCTAAAACTAACACCATCGTTGGTGACCAAATTTTGGTATCATACAAGCTTTATTCGAAGTATTCACAACTCAACTACGAGCTTTCTAAAGCGCCCACCTTTAATGGCTTTTATGCTGAAGATATTGCGTTAGGAAAGGCTACCAATGGTCAAAAAGAGACTTACAACGGACAAGATTACCTAACAGCAGAGATAAAAAAGGTGTTGTTGTTTCCGCAGAAAAGCGGGAAGTTAGAAATTCCCCCGATCGAGCTTTCGTGCGTTGTTCGTCAGCGCGTTCAGTCGCAAAATATCTTCGACCAGCTGCTTGGAGGCGGTTACCGAGATGTAGAGATGAATGTGAAAAGTCCAGCCGTTACTGTCAATGTTTTGTCGCCAGACGCAGCTGGAAAGCCAGCCGATTTCACAGGTGCGGTTGGGAAGCTTGACTATGAATTGAGTCTTGACAAAAACTCAGTAAAAAGTGGTGAAGCGGTAAATCTCAAACTGCAAGTTTCGGGAAAAGGTAACCTCAAATTGATCGAGCCACCAGTGTTAGGGCTTGCAGCAGAATTGGAAGTGTATGATCCTCAAATAAAAGACAATATCTCGGTGAGTAGCGCCGGAATGACAGGTTCAAGAACATTCGAGTACCTAATCATTCCTCGTGCAGGTGGTGAGTTTTTACTCGGGCCATTGACTTTCTCTTGGTTCGATCCGAACAAGAATAACTGGCAATCGAAAACAATTGCTGCATTGAAACTCATTGTATCGAAAGGTTCTGGTGATCAAATAGGAGTTGGAAGAGGTCGAAACTCAACTGCTCCTAAACAGCTTTCAGAAGACATTCGATACATTAAAGTTGGAGAAACGGAGTTTAGTGAAGGTGAAGGCAATTTGTTTTTCCTTTCAACACCATTTTACCTGTTAAGTGCATTGGCTCCGCTGTCGTTTTTGGGCTTTTTGTTAGTAAGATATCGCTCGAAAAAACGCAGGGAAAATATCGGAGAATATCGTGTGAAGGAGGCTGGAAACACGGCTGGTAAGCGATTGAAAATTGCGAAAGACATGTTGAGTAAAGGCGAAAAAGATGCGTTTTACGAAGAGGTTTACAGAGCCTTATATGGCTATTTGTCGGATAAACTAAGACTTCCGATAGCTGATCTTAATCGTCAGAAAATTAGCGAATTACTAAGTTCAAGTAAAGTGCCTGATGAGACGATTTTGCGATTGTTAAATACATTAGACAGCTGCGAGTTTGCTCGATTTGCACCGGGGGCTTCTGCGGCGATGAGTGAAATTTATGCTGATGCGGAAAAAGTAATCCGTGAAACTGAAAACTTGTTGAAATCATGAAAAAGATCTTCATCATTTTCTTGTGTTTGAATTCCATTTTGGGATTTGGATTGTCGCCCAGTTCGCTTTTTAAGGATGCAAACCAAGCTTATCAAAAGGGCGATTTCCAAAAAGCAGCTAACCTTTACGAACAAATAGTTCGAGATCAAGGTGTGTCGTCTAAAGAATTGCATTTCAACCTTGGAAACACCTACTTCCGTTTGTCGGATTACCCAAGTGCAGTGCTGAATTATGAACGTGCATTAAAAGGAGATCCTTCCGACGAAGACGTTTTAACCAATCTGCAAATCACCAAAAGCAAATTGGAAGACAAGATAGAACCGATGCCTGAACTTTTTTACAAACGTTGGTTCAAGGCAATTACGAAGGCGTTTTCAACGGATTCTTGGGCTTGGCTTTTTGTGATCTTTTTCATGGGTTCGGCTGCATTTTGGATTTTATTCATCCATGGAAAATCTTCAGGTCAAAAGAAAGCAGGATTTTACGGTGGAATATTTAGTTTGGCGATTGCCGTTTTTCTATTTGTAACAGCATATACATCTTGGAGCAACAATTACATTTCACAACGTGCTGTTGTTTTCGCTGGCAGCATTTCGGTGAAAAGTGCTCCCGTGGCTTCTGGAAATGGCTTGTTTATTATTCACGCGGGCGCCACGGTAAAAATTACCGATGAACTTGGCGAATGGGTGCGAATTCGATTAGACGATGGCAAAGAAGGCTGGGTAATTCTAGGCGATCTAGAAGTGATTTGATTCAACCGTTTTTTCAGTTGATGTAAGGTTCTTCAACCTAAAGTAACTGATCAGACCGTAAGTAGTTGATTGTTATATCAATGTAAAAGATTTTTTATTGGTATGGGTTGTAATTTCAAGTAGCATTCTAAATGGAATCTAACCAACCCTGAAATGCGCATTCCCGTAAACTCTTCCAAACGAACGAGGAGTTTCAAGGATGTCGAATTCTACCCATAAAACTTTTACCCACAAGGGCAGCCATGTTTTAAGCATGCTGTTTTTTGCATTTACCTTTTTGTGGTTTGCTCATGCAGATGCTCAGTCGGGAAGATTTAACAACTGGTATTTTGGAAATACTGCGGGTGTGTCTTTTGCTTCTGGAACGCCTGTCGCACTTACAAACGGTGCTTTGGTTACCACAGAAGGATGTGCAAGCATGTCGGATGAGTTAGGAAACCTTCTATTTTACTCTGATGGCGTAACTGTGTGGAATGCCAATCACCTTCCGATGACCAATGGTACTTTGCTCAACGGTCACGCTTCATCCACGCAATCTGGAATCATTGTTCAGAGGCCAAATAGCGCCACTAACTACTACATTTTTACAGCTGATGCAGACGTTGGACCAGATGGAATTCAGTACTCGGAGATCAATATGTCTTTATCGGCAGGTTTAGGCGCTGTAACTGCCAATAAAAATATTCCACTCCAAACTCCATCTTGCGAAAAACTCACAGCAGTTCGTCATTGCAATAACAGAGATATTTGGATTGTTTCACATGATTGGAATTCAAATCAATTTAGAACTTGGTTGATTACTCCAGCCGGTGTGAATTTAACTCCTGTTTTGAGTTCTGCAGGAGCGGTAGTTACGGGCATCAACCAATCGTCTTACGGTCAGTTGAAATCCAATCCAGATGGGAACAAGCTTCTTGCAAGCTATTACGGTTTTTCAACCGGAGGCACAAACCGCATGGAGCTTTACGATTTTAATAACCAAACGGGTGTGGTGTCGAATGCAGTAACACTAGCAACTGATATTGGACTTTATGGAGCTGAGTTTTCCCCTAATGGACGTGTGGTTTATGGATCAACCAATGGAGGAACCTTACTACAGTATAATATTTGTGCAGCCAATGCGGCAGCGATAACAGCATCTCGCTATGTGGTTGGATCCCTCGGGCCATTCATTGGTTCATTACAGCTTGGGCCTGACAATAAAATCTATGTTGCTCGAAACACCACTTCTTTGTCGGTGATTAATAACCCAAACACACTTGGTGTAGGATGTGGCTTTGTGAATGCAGCCATCCCGCTTGCCGGAAGAATCTCAAGAATGGGATTGCCAAACATGGCTTCATTTTATGTTCGACCTCAGATTCAGCCATTTAATTTTACCGCAAACTGTTTAAATGTTGGATTTGTATCTCCATCCGTAACCGTTTCATCTAGCAGTTGTGCTGGTGCTGCGAACGCTATACAATCGGTACTATGGAATTTTGGGGATCCTGCTTCAGGCGCTTTAAATACTTCAACCACCTTAAATCCGTCGCACAATTTTACTGCAGTTGGTTCATACACAGTAACCTTGATACTTAATTTGGGATGTTATAACGATACCATTACAAGAACAATCAACCTAAGTGGTTTCAATGTAAACACGAGTGCAACCAATGCATCTTGCGGTGTTTCGAATGGAACGGCTACAGTAACACCTGCATTGGCTGGGATTTACACCTATTTATGGAGCAACGGGCAAACCACCCAAACAGCTACTGGTTTGTCTGCAGGAACTTACACCGTAGCGGTAAATTCATCTACGGGATGTTCTACAGTAGCAACAGCAACTGTTTTGTCTGGAGGCTCAATTTCGTTGAATGTGAATCCAGTTTCTGCTACTTGTAATGGATCTGCGACAGGATCTGCAACAGCATTAGGATCAGGAGGAACCGCACCATATACTTATTCATGGAGTACTGGAGCAACAGGTGCTAGTGTGAATGGTTTAGCGGCTGGAGCTTACACGGTAACGGTTACTGATGCTGGAGGATGTTCAGCAACACAATCATTTAACATTACACAGCCTACTGCACTTACAGCAACCGTAACGACATCGCCTGTAACTTGTGCTGGAGGAACCGGATCTGCAAGCATTGTTGCTTCTGGCGGAACTTCACCTTACACCTACAATTGGAGTTCTGGTGGATCTGGAACATCAGCTACAGGATTAGCCAATGGAAGCTACACAGTTACTGTAACTGACAACCGCGGTTGCACTGTTACTAGAAACTTTACGATCAATCAGCCAGCTGCATTATCAGCAACATTGAATCTCACGCAGGTGACTTGTAATGGAGCAGCCAACGGACAATCGAATTTAATCCTTTCAGGAGGCACCGCGCCATACAATTATCTTTGGACGAACGGATCAACTGCAACTTCCTTGAGTTCATTGTCGCCAGGAGCGATTGGTGTAACTATAACAGATGCTTCAGGGTGTACAGTAACCAGAAACGGAACGATCACACAACCTACAAGTTTAGTTTCGACTGTGGCTGTGGTTCAACCAGGATGCACATCCCCGCAGGGAACAGCCTCAGCAACGGTTAGCGGAGGAACCGCACCTTATGCTTATGCTTGGAGCAATGGAAGTACAACCAGTTCAACAACTGGATTAACGGCTGGTAGTTACACATTATTAGTTACAGACAATAACGGTTGCACCGACAACGATAACTTTTCAATCAATGCAGCATCGGTTCTTTCGGTGAGTTTGAATGCTACAAATGTGAACTGTTTTGGAGCAGCAAATGGAAGCATTGTTTCGACTGTTGTTGGAGGTGTTGCACCGATTTCCTACAGTTGGTCAAACGGTGGATCTTCGAATCAGATTTCATCATTAATTCCAGGCAATTATACCTTAACAGTTACCGATGGCTCGGGATGTTCTGCAACTTCATCTGCAACAATTATCCAGCCTGCGGGAATGAATCTAACAGCATCTGTAACTGAAGCGACTTGCGGTTCTCCCAATGGAAGTATTTCGGTGATTGTGTCGGGCGGAACTGGTCCTTACGCATATAGTTGGAATACAACTCCAGTTCAATCCACCACAGTTGCATCGAATTTGGCAGCAGGTGTTTATACTTTAACTGTAACAGATGCAACAGGATGTTCGACTACATCAACATCAACAGTTAACAATACTGGCTCACTGAGCTTAACTGCAACGGTAACCTCCAACGTTTCTTGCTTTGGAGGAAATGATGGAGCAGCTGTCGCATCTGCCAACGGTGGCTCAACACCTTACACGTATTTCTGGACATCTGGTGGCAGCGGCAATAATTCAACAGGCATTTCGGCAGGTAATTATTCTGTGATGGTCGTTGATGGAGCTGGGTGTAACGCTGTTCAAGCGTTTACAATTACCCAACCTACAGTGATTAGCGCGACGGTTTCTTCTACAGCTGTTTCATGTTTCGGAGGAAACAATGGGTCTGCGACAATTACATCAACAGGAGGAGCTGGTTCCTATACTTATTCATGGAGCAATGGAGCGACTGGCGCTGTAGCTTCTAATTTGGTGGCTGGAAATTACACAGTTGTAATCAGCGACCTGAACAATTGTTCTATAAATCGAATTGCTTCGATCACTCAACCTACTGAGATTGTTGTAAATCCAACCGTTACACAGATCACTTGTGCTGGAACAAATAACGGATCAATTTTATTGGCAGTGAACGGTGGACAAGCGCCATACACTTGCACTTGGAGTAACGGAGTAACAGGTTTGTCGATCACTAATCTATCAGCAGGAGCCTATTCTTACACTTTGCAAGATGCTTCTGGTTGTCAGAAAACAGGAACTTTATCGATTACTGCTCCATCAGCACTACAAGCTGTGGCGATTGCTAGTCCGGTGAGTTGTTTCAATTCATCCGACGGTTCTATCGACCTCACCATTACAGGTGGCAGTTCGCCATATTCAGTAGTTTGGAGCAATTCAGTAACCATCGAAGATTTAACATCTGCATCTGCAGGCAATTATGTAGCCAATATTACTGATAATTCTGGATGTGTTGTTTCAGCTAGCGCTGTAGTTACTGAACCCGATTCAATTTCGTTCACTTGGGCCGTAACGCCTTCGGCATGCAGTGCATCAACGGGCACCTTGTTGTTTTCAGCTAGTGGTGGACAAACGCCTTATCAGTTTTCGTTGGATGGGTCTTTGTTTCAGAATTCTCCTTTCTTTGGAAGTCTAACCGCTGGGATGCATGAATTGGTGATCCGTGATGCGAACAATTGCGAGTTAACTAGATTCGTTAGTGTTCCTTCACCAGCTGCGATTTCAGCCTCGATTATCAATGTAAGTCATGTGAGTTGTTTTGGTGGAAACGATGGAGAGGCACAAGTACAAGTAACTGGCGGAACGGCTCCGTTTCAGATTTCTTGGAGTTCGGAGGAAGCTACATATACGGCATCAATGTTATCTGCTGGATCCCAATATGTTACGATTTCAGATGCCGCGGGATGTACAATCACCGAAACGATAACGATTACTCAGCCTCCTCAAATTGCTTTGGTGCCAGTTATTTTGAATGTTGATTGTTATGGCTCATCTACAGGAAGTATTAGTTTAAGCCTCAGTGGAGGAACCGGTGCTTTGCAGCTTCTTTGGGAAACAGGAGCTTCAGGCAACATTCTTTCAAGCATCCCAACGGGTGAATACACAGTTGATGTTACAGATGCAAACGGTTGTTTATTTTCCGACACATTTAATGTTGCACAGCCTCAACAGCCTATTCTTCTTCAAACAACCGTTACTGCAGGAGATTGTGGAAGCAGTGGAGGAACTATCACAGTTATATCTACCGGAGGAACTGCACCTTACAGCTACGACTGGACAGAAGTGCCAGGAGTGAACAATCCGATAATAGGAAACCTAAACCCGGGAGCATACAACTTAACAATTACAGATGCACAAGGGTGTATCGAGACGACATCAGCAACCTTGCAAGATTTTCCACCGGTTACGGCATTAGTTGACTCAGTGATTGATGCAACTTGTAATGGAGTTGGCAATGGTAGAGTATATTTATCAGTAAGTGGAGGAACGGCACCTTACGTTTATCAGTGGGGGCAAGGTTTGCAAACATCATTACCCGATAGTATGCCATCAGGCACTTATACAATTCAAGTATTGGATGTGAATGGCTGTACAGCGAACGTTAACTTCACAATCAATCAGCCTTTGGCATTGTTGGCAACTGCAACAGCAGAAGACCTTACTTGCAATGGATCAAACGATGGAAGAGTATTGCTTTCAGTAAATGGAGGGACTCAGCCGTATAGCTTTAGCTGGTCGAATGGTCCTCAAACCGTTGCGAACAACAATCTTCCAGCGGGTAATTACAGTTGTACAATTACTGATTTGAATGGATGTTCTATAACTGTTTCTGATGTAGTGATGGAACCGAGTCCGATTGAGCTGACTCTTGAAATCGATCAGCCAGGCTGCAATGGAAACAACAACGGTGCAATTACTGCGATTGTTACTGGTGGAACTGGCTTATACAATTTCCAATGGAGTAATGGTTCAATTGCTCCTGGAATTGCTGGATTGGCAGCTGGATCATATACTGTTAATGTAATTGATGAGAATGGTTGTACAAAGCAAATGACAGCAGATTTATCATCGGATCCAGCATTTGATATTTACATTGAAGGTGACACTGTGTTGTGCATCGGGGAGCAAACAATATTACAGGCATCAGCAGTAGGCTTGCACAATCAATACAGTTTCGTTTGGGATCATGGAGTAACTGGTCAAGCCATTTCCGCCAATCCTCAAGCCACCACATTTTACACAGTTACAGTTACCGATTCAACAGGCTGTTCTGGCAATAAGAGTATATTGGTTGAGGTGAACCCTATTCCTAGTTTAGCAATTTCCGCAGTAGACAGTGCTGGATGTGCGCCTTTCTGTGCGAAGCTTTCGGCGATCTCTAGCGCAAGTTCATTTGTTTGGACGTTCACAAATGGACAGTCATTTACAGAACAAGACATCCAACCGTGTTTTGATCTCCCGGGGATTTATGGTATTCAACTATATGCATCTGATACAAACGGTTGTTCAACTTCAATGACATGGTCAGAAACGATCGAAGTGTTCCCAACACCAATTGCAGGTTTTGCAGCTAATCCGCTTGAAGCTTCTCTAGATAATCCGGTGATCACTTTCCAAAATCAAAGCATCGGAGCGACAAGCTACTCTTATCATTTCGGCGATCCTTCGCAAAGTTATGTGATGAGTCCGGACGCTGCATTTGCTTACCAAGATACCGGCTTTTTCGAAGTCACACTTCAGGTTACTAGCACAGATGGCTGTTACGATGAGGCGGTTCAAACTATCCATATCGGAGGCTTTACAGCATTTTATATCCCTCGAGCATTTACTCCCAATGCCGATGGTTTGAACGACATGTTTCTTCCTAAAGCTACAGGTTTGTCGCCAGAAGGATTCGAAATGCGAATTTACAATCGTTGGGGCGAATTGATTTTTAGTTCGAATGATTGGGATAAAGGCTGGGACGGAACAATCAATGGGAAACCTGTTCCATTGGATCAATATGTTTGCAAGGTTCGATATTTCGACAAGACAGGAAATCAGAACGATCACATTGGCTCTGTAATAGTTACTGAATAAATTATTTTGGCGGCAATCGCGCTTTCGGCTGTAGTCCCTCCGGGCGCTACTTGCCTCAATCGCTGCCGCTCACAAATTAATTTATCATTTGGGTTTTGTTGAGGTAAATGCTTAATCAGGTCTAGATGCGTTTACTGCACTTTAATGTGCATCCAATTTAGGTAAACATCAAATTTTCGTGGGGAATGAATTGGGGCCATTGCTTAACTGAAGCTAAGTTGTAAAGATTAAAGTTTAAAATTCATCCAAGAGATCGGTTAAAAAAAATTATGCTTATTGAAAAACTTAGATTGTCATTAAAAATGAAGCTAATGGCGGTGTTTTAAGTGGCAATAATGAAGTAAATTAAACACGAAAAATTTAACTTTTTATGGGGGCCTCCAACCTCCTCCCCAGGACGAAGTAAATAAATAATTTCGAGTTAAACGGCGTTAATCGTTTATACACGTTTCATTTTTACACGCAGTTAATTCGTTGTTTATAAAGATTTTAAAAATCATAAATTCACTTTAAAGTAGTTGTTATGTAAACGTCAGCTGCATATGTCGGATAATCAATAAATTGCGAAACTGTAATTTTTTTTATTGTTAAATAGAGTTAATATATTGATAATGTGACGTATGTATAAGTTTTGGTATTTCAAAGTAAAATGGCATGCCGTATCGCTGCGTTTGCTTAAATTTTTTCCTCGAACATTTTTTAGGCACAATAATGTTCTTTTGCTTTGCACGAAGAACATTTATCGAATTCCTTAAATGTATCATATTAAAGCGTAGACAATAAATGAAGCAACCTTTCACCTTTAAAACTCACATCTTTCAAGGCGATGGATCTCTTTCGCTGCATTTCATAGAAGTTCCCATAGAAATTGCTGAGTCTCTTTTCGATAAATTTCCAGCAAGAGCAATAATTACTATCCACGATGCCACTTTTCATGGAGGAGTGCTCCGGCGAAAAGATGGATACTACCTCATCCAAATGGGAAAGGCTACTTTGAAGAAAATCAAGGCCATTCATAACGATCTTGTTGAGGTTACAATGGAAGCAGATCTAACCACTTATGGTTATGAGTTACCCGAAGAAATGGAAGCACTCCTCGAACAAGACGAAGATGGTCGTAAAATTTGGGAAGCTCTAAACCCTGGAATGAAACGCAGTTTACTACACTATGTAAACTCTGCTAAATCTGTCGACGTGCGCATTAAACGCTCTATTCTCATTTTAAAACGTGCTGAGGAAATTCAGGCCGAACGAAAGAAAAAGGGCATGAAATAATTTTTCGAACTCTGCTTAGCACTCAGAATAAAGATAATCTCATAATTACGGTTAATTTTGCCCCATGAATTTTGTAGAAGAATTACGCTGGAGAGGTCTGCTCCACGATATGATCCCAGGCACTGAAGAACTCCTTTCTAAAGAAAAAGTAGCCGCATATATTGGTTTTGACCCAACTGCAGAATCGCTCCATATTGGTTCGATGGTGCAGATAATCTTGTTGATGCACCTTCAGCGCCACGGACATACACCAATCGCCCTCGTTGGCGGAGCTACCGGTATGATTGGCGACCCTTCTTTCAAATCAGAAGAACGAAAGATGCTAAGCGAAGAAACCTTACAGAAAAACGTAGCTGGCATCGAATCTCAACTTCGCAAATTCATCGATTTTAATCAAGGTGCTGAGTTGGTCAACAATTACGACTGGTTTAAAGATTTTTCGTTCTTAGGTTTCATGCGCGAAGTAGGTAAGCACATCAGCGTAAACTACATGATGGCTAAGGACTCTGTGAAGAAACGACTTGAAACAGGAATTTCATTTACAGAATTCAGTTACCAACTCATTCAAGGGTACGATTTCTATTGGTTATGGAAAAATAAAAAGGCCAAACTCCAGCTTGGAGGCTCCGATCAATGGGGAAATATCGTAACTGGTACTGAGCTCATCCGACGAATTGGAGGCGGAGAAGCATTTGCTTTAACAGTTCCACTTGTGACCAAAGCCGACGGTTCCAAATTCGGTAAAACAGAACAAGGGAATGTGTGGCTCGATGCAAAACTCACAAGCCCTTACCAATTCTATCAGTTCTGGCTAAATACTTCTGATGAAGACGCTGAGAAATACATCAAAATATTCACTTTTCTCGATCAAGAAACAATCGAAAGTCTCATCGAGGAACATCGCGTGAATCCTGCTGCTAGGAGTTTGCAAAAACGCCTCGGACAAGAAATTACAACTCTTGTTCACGGTGAAGAGGAATATCAAGCAGCCATTGCAGCAACTTCGATTTTGTTTGGAAGTGGAACCCGCGAGCAACTTGAAGCAATGAGCGAAAATACGCTCTTACAAGTGTTCGAAAGCGTACCTAGATTTTCAGTTGAATTAAATCTTCTTAAATCAGGAATTAATATTCTCGATTTATTGGCCGTTAATACACAAGTATTCGATTCTAAAGGAGATGCACGAAAAATGATTCAGCAAAATGCACTTTCAATTAATAAAGAAAAGTACGCAGATGCCGCTGGAATACTTACAGAATCAGCCTTAATCGCTAAGAAATACATGCTCATTCAAAAAGGGAAAAAGAATTATTATTTAATTAATTTCTCCTAGTTTATGCGCATCATAGATACCATTCCTCATCCACAATTGAAAATTTCCATTTTTCAAATGAATGGAAAATATATGGTGAAATTCGAAGCTGGGCCTTACGAACAAACCTACAAAGTGGATGAAATGGAGGTTGAAGGTCTCGTCGGACTAAAATCTAAAGTCACCGATGAATTTCTTGTTGAGGTAGCTGCTGCATTTAGATCCATGCATGCTGCCAATCCTTGGAAAGAGTAGGGGAGATAATCATTTGGGATTGCTTAACGTTTAAAAAATTTGGGCGGCTTTCGCGCTTTACGCTTGTAGTCCCTTCGGGCGCTACCCGCTGCAATCGCTGCCGCAGCATTTCGATTTATATAAATCAATTTCCTATAAATGTATCATCATGTATTAAATTAATTCATCAATCCTAGGCACAATTAGCTATTCAATTTGACTTAAATAATTCAATTAGCCCGATATCAAATTCAATTACTTGGTGTTTCTAGAATTTAATTTGTCGTTTTTGTTTTGAAGAGGCATTTAAGACGAATTCACGCATGTCATTTTTGTGACTTGCCATCAATTTCATATCTTCGAATCGCCTTCGAGAAAAATCTATGTTTCCAACTTTACGAATCTGCCTCCTAACCGCAATAATGCTTTTTCAGCTATGCGGTTTACTTCGTGCACAAGGCGATTTTCAATTAATTGGAAATGGAGGTCAGGCGGATTTAGGTAACAATTGCTTTCGACTAACCCAAGCCCAAAATACTTCTTTCGGAGCTGTTTGGTATAGATGGCAAGCTGATCTTAATCAAGATTTCGACCTCACAGCAGACCTTAATTTTGGCTTCAATGATTTTGGTGCTGATGGAATTGTATTCGCTCTTCAAAATCTTTGCACCAATGTGGGGTCAACAGGTGGAGGAATGGGTATCGAAGGTGTAAATCCATCTCTGTTTATAGAATTTGATACATTTCTCAATCCTGATAACGACGATCTTACCGAGGATCATATCGGGATCTTAAGCGATGGTGTTCTGTTTCACACCGGACCAACCTCTTTATCTCCGCCAGTTTGCGCCCTAACAAATTGTGGAGATATCGAAAACGGACTCAATTATGCCGTTCGAATCCATTGGCAGGCTGCTATACAAACCTTAGATGTTTATTTTAATAATACACTTAGAACTTCCTATACCGGCGATATCATAAATTCTATTTTCGACGGAAATTCTATGGTTTATTGGGGATTTACATCTGCAACTGGAGGATTTAATAATAGCCATACGGTTTGCATCAACAATTTTACCGATAATCAAACTCAACCGTCAGATACAACTTGGTGCGCCAATCAAAACATCTCATTTAGTGTCGGAAATCCAATTACCACCGTTACTTATCAATGGCAAGTCAGTACTAACGGAGGAGCAACTTTTAGCAATGTTACCAATTCAGCCATTTATAGTGGAAGTACAACACCAACGCTTAACTTAGTCAATGCCCCAAACAGTTTTATTGGAAATCTTTACCAAGTTGTGATTTCTGGTTGTGGCGGACAGTTTATTAGCGATCCCGCTGAGATTACGGCTGGTCAATTGGTCACTATCACCCAACAACCAATCAATCAGGATTTGTGTGAAAATGCTCCAACCACATTAACTGTAATCTCGCCAGAAGCCACAAATTATCAATGGCAAGAATTTGTTGGAGGTGCTTGGGTGAATTTAACCGACAATATCAATTTGGGAATTGCTGGTACTCAAACGTCCAACTTAAACCTCAATGGTGCATCAACTGTCGCAGGAAGTCGTGTTTATCGATGCTTGCTTTGGGCAAATTGCAGTGCCGAAATAATCACCAATGAAGTAAACATCAACCACAATCCTGGACCATCAATTCTTAACCAACCTATAGCTCAGTCAATTTGTCTTGGTGCAAATACAGCATTCAACTTCGATGCTGAGGGGCTTGGCTTATCCTATCAGTGGCAGATAAGTAATGACGGTGGAAACACATATACACCACTTGTAAATGGCGTCATTTATAGTCAAGTAAATACAGATTCTTTGTTGCTTTCAGGCGTTACTGCCGGATTAGATAACGCTTTGTTTCAATGTGTAGTTAGTGGTACTTGTGGAATTCCTGTTCAATCTACTCCTGCTATATTATCAGTGCAGAATTTTCCAGTCTTCACGCAACAACCGATCAATGCTGAAGCCTGCATTGGAAATTCAGTACAGTTTGAATCAGCAGCAACAGATTCAGACATTTGGCAATGGGAATACAGCAATGATGGCGGAATGACTTTTCAAAACGCTCCAAGTAACGCTCCATACAATGGTTCTAGTAGTTCAATACTCACGATAAACCCTGTAACTGATTCTATGCAGGATTGGATTTTTCGTGTAAAAGCATCAGGATGCGGCCAAGAACTTATCAGTTCCAATGCATCTCTCAATTTATTGCCCGAATTAACCATAGAACCTATTCCGGCGCTGGCAACAAGCTGTGAAGGAGAATCATTGTTGATATCCATTCAAGCTGAAAATGCAAGTACTTATCAATGGGAATTGAATACTGGCTCAGGTTTCCAGCCTTTACTCAATACCGTTGGAGTAAATGGTGAAAACACCTCCAATTTGTTGATAACCAACATGCCAGCTTCATGGCACTTCGCTAAATTGCGCTGTGTAGTAGAAGGAGAATGCACAACCTTGTTCAGCACTATTCTAACACTTACTGTGAATGGGCTTCCTGTTTTATTAGCCCAGCCCATTGTAACCCCAATATGCTCTGGTAGCTCATTCTTGTTACAAGTTCTATCAAAAGGCGTAGGAATTGAGTATCAATGGGAAGTGTTGGACGCTTCAGGTGATTTTGTTCCGCTTAATCTTACAGGATTTACAGGTGTTGAATCTCCTGATCTCTCCATAGAATCTACATCCGATATGAACGGCCTTGTTTTAAGATGCGTCTTAAACGGCTGCGATGCTGAAGTGGCAACAGACTCAATTCCTTTGATCATTCTAGAAAATGAACCAGTTTATATTCCCAATTGCTTTACACCAAATGAAGATCAAATCAATTCTGAATTCCGTTTATACACAGCAGGAAATCCCAAATTAGATGCAGAAATTTACAGCCGCTGGGGGGATTTAATTTTTAGCTGGTCGGATACAAATCAAGGCTGGAATGGCAAACTGAATGGTGAGTTTGTCCCTGAAGGAATGTATGTATATAAAGTTAAGATTGAGACTACCTGTGAAACTAAAAACTATACAGGTCGAATTCAGGTTATTCGATAGGTTAATCTAATCCTTTTCGTTTTTGAAAGGAAAAATAACAACCCTAATTAATAGCATTTCGAAAGAATTGGTTTATTCAATTCAATTTTTCTTATCCAATTAAATTGTATAAAACACAACACATCAGTAATTGATAGCATAAAATCCAATAGCTGAAATCAAAGTGGATTAAATTAAAGTCCCATTGATTTCTTTTGGCAAATATTTTAATCAGTTGATTAAATAAAATAGCTATTGCACCAGTTAGAAGTAAAAGATAATCCTTGCTTAATAGCATTTTATAGGTGAGCCAAAACAATGGAATGCTAAATGTCATTAAGACAATATAAAAGCCCACTCTAATCAATTCGTTTTTTATGATACCGTCAGGTAATCGAAACAAGATATGGAAGAGCGGCATCCACAAAACCAAAGTGATTAAAATAAGCAGGGTGATCGAAAACCAAAGCATGTCGGTAACTCGAATGGGATCTAATTGATCAAAAAGCAAATACAAAGCCACCCCAACCACGATTGGAATAATCAAACTAAGTGCAGCAATGTATTTAGGGATTTGTGCGTTTTTCAACTGAAAGATCGACTTAGGTTTATAAAGAAATAAGGATTTTCGGTGAATTATTTTGCTCGAATTGCATCAACAGGATTGAGCCTAGATGCAGATATAGCAGGAGCAATACCTGAAATTAATCCAATTATACTGGAAATTATTAGACCAATAATGACATTGTTCCAGCTCAGTGAAATGTCGAAATCAATTCCTCCAGAAAGAGTAAGTGTGAGGAGAAAGATGAGTAAGAGTCCCATTATTCCTCCTAATAAAGATAAAATAACAGCCTCAAACAAAAATTGAAATAGAATAAAGTAATTCTTTGCACCAAGTGACTTTTGAATTCCAATAATGTTAATTCTTTCCTTCACAGATACAAACATAATGTTTGCAATTCCAAAGCCACCAACCAAAATCGAGAAGAATCCAATTACCCCTCCTGCAATATTTACCACACCAATTAATTGATCAAATCCATTGGAAATCAATTTTGTTTCATTCAAGGCAAAATCATCCTCATCCTTAGGGGATGTCCGTCTAATACTTCGCATAATGCCAGTTAATTCATCCTTTAATGCAGCATTTTCAATTCCTTCCCGTGCTTTTACAGCAATGTATGGATTTACTTGCTCATTTCTGATGTCGATGCGGCTTCTTGCAAAATTTAATGGAATCATGGCCGCATTATCCAATCCAAAATCAATGATATTTTCACCTTCCTTTTTGAATATTCCAATTATTTGAACCTTATCACCTCTTAGAAATACAGTTTTTCCGATGGGGTTTAATTCTCCAAATAGATTTTCTGCCACTTGTGCACCAATAACAACAAGACCTCTTCCTGCTCTCAACTCAGCGTCTGTAAAGTATCGGCCTTCTTGTAATTCGAAATTCTTTATTTTATCGTAATCTTCAGAAATGGCGTTGATCTGAACATTTTCAGCACTAGTTGATTTGTAGCGAAGAGTTACTTGAGCTTGAATTAAAAATGCGCTGAATTCTGCCAATTTACTACGCTTCCTAACTTCTTCCAATTCATCCAACTGCGTAACTGGACGATTCATGTATTTCCACCAAGGATAATCAGAACCAAATTCCCAAGGCCACTTTTGAATGTAGATTACATTGTCTCCTAAAGAAGAGATGCTTTTATCGATATTGTTTCGAATAGAATCAACCATCGTAAAAACTGAGATGATAGCAAAAATTCCTATCGTAATGCCCAGTAAGGATAGAAAAGTTCGCAGTTTGTTCTCGATGAGCGATCCCATCGCAAACTTGAAACTCTCACTAAACAAACGGAGAAACAACATAATCTAGATTGATTTCATTTCTGTGATTGCAGCTTTCGGATCTTTCGCACCAAAGATTGCATTTCCTGCTACCATAGCATTAACTCCCGCCTCTATCAAGTCGCGGTAATTGGTTAAATCTACACCTCCATCTACTTCAATCATTGCGTTGCTTTCAACTGCTTCAATCATCGATCTCAACTGACGAACTTTATCGTATGTATGAGGAATAAATTTTTGTCCACCGAATCCAGGATTCACACTCATAATCAAGAATAAATCTGAATCATGTAATATGTCTTCAACCATACCAACGGGTGTACCAGGATTTATTGCCACTCCAGCTTTCATCCCAAGAGAACGAATGCTTTGCAATGTTCTGTGAATATGCGGACAAGCCTCATAATGTACGGTAAGAATGTCAGCACCAGCTTTCGCGAATTCTTCCAAGTATCGATCTGGTTGAACTATCATTAGATGCACATCCAAAGGTTTGGTGGCCAACTTTTTCAAGTGTTTCATGATAGGAAATCCGAAGGAAATATTGGGAACAAACACTCCGTCCATCACGTCAACATGGAACCAATCAGCCTCGCTATCGTTGACCAATTGAATATCCTTGTAAAGGTGGTT